>DATKXS010000150.1:0-2770 GCA_035528895.1 Candidatus Desulfaltia sp. | reverse complement strand
CCTACCAGGTGGACTCCTCCCGCATCCAGCTCCGCATCGAGGCCGAGGAGGTCCACCTCAACATCAACACGGCCATCCCCTGCGGGCTGATCGTCAACGAGCTCGTCTCGAACGCGTTGAAGCATGCTTTCCCGGAGGGACGGAGCGGCTCTCTGGACCTGGACCTGCGCAGGGTGACGGGGGACGGATATGTGCTGCGGGTAAGGGATGACGGGGTGGGGTTTCCGGAGAAGCTGGATTTCCGCAAGACCGAGACCCTGGGCATGCAGATCGTCAGCACCCTGGTCGATCAGATCGAGGGCCGTCTCGCGCTCGAGCGCCGGAGGGGCACCGGCTTCACCCTCGAATTCAACGAGCTTCCCCAGAAAATACGAAACTGAGCCATGGACAAGATCCGCCTCCTCATCGTCGAGGACGAAAGCCTGGTGGCCCGGGACATCGAGAACATGGCCGTCAGCCAGGGCTATGAGGTCTGCGGCATCGCCACCGCGGCGGAGGATGCCCTGGCCATGACCGCCGAGACCCGGCCCGACATCATCCTGATGGATGTCATCATCAGGGGATCTCTCGACGGGATCGCCGTCGCCGAGAAGATCTGGGACTCTTATCACATCCCCATCATCTACGTCACCGCCTACGCCGACGAGCACACCCTTAAACGGGCCAAGATCACCGAGCCCTTCGGTTACATCCTCAAACCGTTCGACGAGCGCGAGCTCAAGATCGCCATCGAAATGGCCCATTACAAATCGCGTATGGGGATGAAGCTTCAGGAGAGGGAGGAATGGCTCTCGGCACTCCTCAAGAGCATCGGCGACGGGGTCATCGCCACCGACAGGTCCGGCCTGATCACCTTCATGAACCCGCTGGCCGAGAAGCTCACCGGGTGGCGTCAGGAAGAGGCCTTGAAGATGCCGCTCCGGGAGATCTTCCGGACGGTGGTCTCCCGCGATGGAGAGGAACCCGAGATCGTTCTCTGGGCCAAGGATGGGGGAAAGTTCGCGATCGAAGAGACCGACATGCCGATGAGCGACGGCCATCGCAACGCCAGCGGCCACGTCCTCGTCTTCCGCAATATCAGCACCCGCGTGCGCACCGAAAAAGAGCTCAAGGAGAGCTGGGAGAGACTCCACCAGGCGCTCGAGGGGACGATCCAGGCCATGGCCCTGACGATCGAGATCCGCGACCCCTACACGGCCGGTCATCAGCGCCGCGTCAGCAAGCTGTCCTGCGCCATCGCGCGGGAATTGGGTATGCCGGAAACGCAGATCGAGGGCCTCCGGGTCGCCGGCGACATCCATGACATCGGCAAGATCTACGTCCCGGCGGAGATTTTGAGCAAGCCGGGCCAGATCACGGCCATCGAGTACGGCATCATCAAGACCCATCCCCAGGTCGGCTACGATATTCTGAAGACCATCAAATTCCCCTGGCCGGTGGCCCAGATCGTCCTCCAGCACCACGAGCGGCTGGACGGCTCGGGCTATCCGCTGGGCCTGGTCGGCGACCAAATCCTCAAAGAATCACGGATCCTGACGGTGTCGGATATCGTCGAGGCCATGTCATCCCACCGCCCCTACCGTCCCGCCCGGGGCATCGACGAAGCGCTCGACGAGATCACCAAGAACAAGGGCCTTTTTTACGACAGCGCCGTCGTCGACATCTGCGTCAGGCTCTTCCGGGAGAACCAGTTCCGGTTTACCGAAGAAATCCGACGCTGAAGCGCCCCCCTCTGCCCGAACGATCAATGGACCTGCGGCCTGCTTAAAAAATCCCCCTCTCCTCTATCCTCCCCCGCCAAGGGGGAGGAACCGGAGGCACAATTCATATCTCCTTGCCCCGGCGGGAGGACGGGAAAAGCAAGCGCCCCCGACGGGATTTGAACCCGTGTTGCCGCCTTGAAAGGGCGATGTCCTAGACCGAGCTAGACGACAGGGGCGGGTAGCGACTGAGCCGTGCTGGACTCGAACCAGCGACACCCGGCTTAAAAGGCCGGTGCTCTCCCTCTGAGCTAACGGCCCCCAGGAAAGGAAACTATATTTATAAAGGAATAATAAGAAAAGGTCAATATCGGGACGAGCCCGGCGACGGGCTCAGGCTGCCGGGGCGAACTTGACGATGATCCAACGACCGCGGTGGTTGATATTGGCCGCTTCATCCCTGAGCTCGTATCGTCTCAGGTTGAAACGGTAGAGTTTCTCCTCGCCGGCCTTGTCGGTGATCTTGACGTCCACATCCTTGGAATGATCCGTTCCGGTCAGGTCCATGATGTTGGGCAGCTCCCCCGTGGGCCCGATAACCGAGAAGATGGAGATATCCCTCTCCCTCTGGGCGGCCGCCTTGGCCTCGTTATAACTCCTCTGGAGCTCTTTATGGAGCTCTCTCTCCTCGTCGAACTTGGCCTGCATTTCGTCCACCTTCCTCTTGGCGGCGGCCCGGGAGGCGCCTGTCCGGGCAGCCTTCAGCTCCTCTTGGGCGCCATAGAGAGCGTCCTCGGCATCCATTACCGGTCCGACATGCTCCTCGAGTTTTTTCTTGAATTCCAGCTCCGCTTTGCCCAGCTCCACCAGGTTGGTGGGTACGATCTTCTCTTCGCTCACGCTGACGATCTCCCAGGACTGGACATCGATAGAGACCGGCTCGATGGCCATGGAGGACATCGTCGCGGTATCTTTCAGGGAGATGGCATGAAAGTAGGCCCCCAGCAAGCCCTTTTCGGGAGTCGATTTGCAGCTCTGCAGGCTGAAGAGGACGAACAGCATGGCAAAAG
>DATKXS010000149.1:0-3226 GCA_035528895.1 Candidatus Desulfaltia sp. | reverse complement strand
CTATTCCTTCTTTAATAGACAACTTGGGAATGGAGAAGCGACCTCGAAGGTTTAGCCTTCCCGAAATGCTCTTCGAGGGCACCCCGGGTTGCGGGCGGCGAGGATGTCTGAGCACGCCAATTATGAGCGGAGATGCCAAATTTGCGCAAGCATAGATCATTGATTATCGGGAAGGCTGCCTTTGCGAGTTCCGCAGCCGCCGAGAAGAGCATTGAGGGAACGGCGTTAAAAACCTGAGCGGGAGCGCTGACATTCCCAAGTTGTCTATTATACTTAACACATAGATGGAGAAGCGAAGGTCCTTGATTCTTTCAAAACTTGTAGCCGATCTTCCGGAGGAAATCCTTCCGCCACTGGATATCGGCTTCGCTCTCGACACCTTGCGTCTTGGCTCCGTCAATGACGCCTAGGATGCCGCGTCCTCCCTCGATTTCAGCGATGACGACTTCAACGGCATTGGCCGTAGCGCAGAAGACCCGGCAAACTTCGGGGACGTTCTTAATGGTGTTGAGGATATTGATCGGAAACCCGTTCTCCATGAAGATGATGAAGCTGTGCCCGGCCGCGATGTTCAGGGCGTTCTTCTTGGCCAGCTCAATGAGCGAGTCGTTGTTTCCCGAATAACGGACGAGCGCCGGCCCGGACGATTCGCAGAAGGCGATGCCGAACTTCATCTGCGGCGCCGTGTTGACGATGGCCTCGTGGATGTCCTCGACGGTCTTGATGAAATGGGACTGCCCGAGGATGAAATTCATGTCATCGGGCTTCTCGATCTTGACGGTTTGTATATCCATCGTGTTCCCTCCTTGGATTTTCCTTATTATACACATTACCTCCGGGGCGCAACAGGCTGTTTCCGCGATTGCCTGTCACGGAAGGTTTGACTTCTTCCCTCCCCTTGTTTATATTTCCTACTGAATCCAGCGAGCTAAAGGAGGTCCGATGTCGAAGTCTTTCAATGATCCAACGGCCATCATCACCATCGAGCGCCATATCCTGGATGAGCAACGCAGCCATCCCGAGGCCACCGGCGCCCTGACCAACCTGCTCTACGATATCGCCCTGGCCGGCAAGGTCATCGCCAGCAAGACGACGCGGGCCGGCCTGGCCGAGATCCTGGGACGCACCGAGGACGTCAACATCCAGGGCGAGGAGGTCATGAAGCTCGACCGCTTCGCCGACCTGACCATTTTCCGGCTCAACGACCACACCGGCCGGCTGGCGGCCATGGCTTCGGAGGAGAACGAGAATTTTCTGCCTATCTCAGATAAATACCCTAAGGGCAAGTATGTCCTGCTCTACGATCCCCTGGACGGGTCTGCGAATATAGATTTCAATGTCCCCATCGGCTCGATCTTCGCCATCTATAAGCGGATCAGCGAAGACGGCCCCGGAACTCTCGAAGACTTTCTCCAGCCCGGCCGGGAACTGGTCGCCGCCGGCTACATCGCCTACGGTTCGAGCACGATGTTCGTCTATACCACGGGCCATGGCGTCCACGGGTTCACCCTCGACCCGTCGGTCGGCGAATTCCTCCTCTCCCATCCGCGCATCAAGATCCCCGAGCCGAAATACTTCAGCGTCAACCTGGGCTACCAGATGTACTGGAGCACGGGCGTTCAGCGCTACACCGAATACCTGCAGGGACGGGGAGGCGGGATGAAGGGGCTTTCGCTGCGTTATATCGGGACACTCGTCTCCGATTTCCACCGCAACCTGCTGGCCGGCGGCGTCTTCTACTACCCCGCCGACACCAAGGACCCGAAGAAGCCCCATGGCAAGCTCCGCTTGCTCTATGAGTGCGCTCCGCTGTCCTTCATCGCCGAGCAGGCGGGCGGTGCCTCTTCAGACGGCCGGCAGAGAATCCTGGACATCCAGCCGAAATCGCTCCACCAGCGCACGCCCATCTTCGTCGGCAACCGCGAGCTGGTGGAGAAGGTCGAAGAGTTGATCCGCCAGCACGACGCCTGAACGTCGGCCCGAGCCCCGGATGTTTCAGGATGACTGGTCGTGGATGATGCGCCAGCCCTCGGGGAAGCGCTTGAAGATGATCGTGAACAGACCTTCCCGCCGGGTATCCTTGAGGGCTAAGTTGTATCGGCCGATGACATAAGCGCAGCCGGCGCCAAGGACGTTCACCTCGAGGTCGGTGAAATTGAGCTCTCCCCAGTTCTTGCCGGAATAGCTCGTTTTATATCGCTCCAGGAGGGCGCTCCAACCCTGTAACCTGTTCGCGCCGGACTGGAAGGTGAACCGGTCCGATTTCCAATAGTAAGCCATGAACCCTTCGATGTCCTGCCGGTTCCAGGCCGCCTGCTGAAGGTCGAGTATCCGAAGAAGGTCTGTCCTGGCATCATCCATCTGAAACGCTGGAACCGTCTTCAAACAGAGCATCATCCCGACAACGATCGCCCATCTTTTCATGACTTCTCCTCTCTAATACTCTAAGGATAGCCTTGGGCCTAGCCGATAAATCCGAGAAGCTCCCCCGGAGATCGGATGACGGCTCTGGCCCCGTTCTCCCGGAGCTCCTTTTCATCCCGGAACCCCCACAGCGCTCCCACGGGGAACATCCCTGAGCCCACGGCTGTCAACATATCCACGCCGGTGTCGCCGAGATAGATGATGCGATCGGGAGGAATCCGCAGCCCCCCAGCAATGAGGAGGGCTCCGGAGGGATCGGGCTTGGGAGCAAGGTCGGGTTTCGCCCCGATAATAAACGAGAAGTCAAAACCGGGAAGGAAGTCCCTCACGGCCTGGCGCGTGAATTCGTCGAGTTTGTTGGACAGGACGTTGAGCTCGACTCCGCGCCGGCTGAGCTTGGAGAGCAATCCCGTAATCCCTGGGTAAGGTTTGGTTTTCGTCCCCCAGCGATCGGCATACTCCGACCGGAATACCTGAATGCACGCCGCTATCGCGGCCTCCTCTCTCGCCGCTTCAGGGAGTGACCTCTCGGCCAAAGCGCGCATTCCGTCTCCGGTCAGATATTTGTAGGCGCTGGTCTCGTGGCCCGGGAACCCTATCTTCTCCAGGGTGGCGTTCATCGAATCGGCGATGTCCGCGAGCGTATCCAGGAGTGTCCCGCCGAGGTCGAAGATAGCGGCCGGGAATTTCATCGGCCCTCCATTGTAGCCCCGATCATCCTAGGACACAATGTCAGCCCCCATTATAGCCTCGATCATCTGTTGTAGGCTCTTTGCTGGGCACATTTATATTAGATTTCCCG
>DATKXS010000148.1:0-4802 GCA_035528895.1 Candidatus Desulfaltia sp. | reverse complement strand
TGCCGGAATGATTCCCGAAGGAGGTCGAGTGGATAGGGGCCTGATTTGAGGTTGTTGAGCAAGGTTTTTCTTCGCTGGGCGAAGGACATCCGGAGGAAGCGGCGGAAACGGTCCTCGTCGGCGACCGGGAAGAGGGGGCGGGGCCTCCGGGTGAGGGCCACGAGGGAGGATTGGACCTGCGGCGGCGGTGAGAACGCTCCCGGCGCGACCGTGAAGCAAAGGCGGACGTCGAAATAGCGCTGGAAGAGAATGGAGAGAGGCGCGTAATCTTTGGATCCGGGGCTCGCGCCGAGCCTCTCGGCGACCTCTTTCTGAAGAAGAAAGACGCAGGCGGAGAACAGGTCCTTATTCTCGAGGACCTTGAAGAGCAGGGGCGAGGAAATGGAGTAGGGCAGGTTTCCGACGAGCTTCACCCGACGGCGAAAAGCGGGCTCCTCGGCAACGAGCTTTCTGAGGTCGAGACGAAGAATATCCTGTTGCAGGACGATCAAGTTGCTTTTGTTGCCCTCCAGAAGGAAGGGGATGAGGCTTTTGTCCTTTTCGATGGCGATGACCTTGCCGGCCCGGTCGGCCAGCGGAAAGGTCAGGGCTCCCTGGCCGGCGCCGATTTCGATGACGAGCTCATCCTTCTCCGGAGCGATGGTGTCGACGATTTTCCGGAGGATCGGTCGGCTGGTCAGAAAATGCTGGCCGAGGGCTTTGACTTTTCTCATGTCTCGCCGAGGGGTTCCAGGTGTTTGTACATCTTCTTGATCCTCAAGGCCAGGAGGAGCGTTTTCCAGAGAGTCAGCCCGGTCAGCTTGGTCCGGCCCTTTTTCCGGTCGATAAAAACGATCGGCACCTCGCCGATGGTGAATCCCAGACGGTCGGCTTTATAGAGAACTTCGAGAACCACCGAGGGGCCGGTCGAGACGAGGCTGTCGAGGCCGATCCTCTCCAGGACCTCGCGGCGGAAGCAGCGGAAGCCGGAGGAGACGTCGTTGACCGAAATTCTGAAAAGGCGCCGGATGAAGCGCCGCACCAGGAAAGTAATCAAACGCCGGCAGGGGGAGCGGTCGGCGTCCCTCCCGCCCGCGACGAAGCGCGACCCGAGGACGAGGTCGGCCCGGCGGGCGCCTTCAAGAAGGGAGGGGATAGAGGCGGGCTGATGGGAACCGTCGCCGTCCATCTCGATGATGAAGTCGGCGCCGAGGTCGAGGGAACGCCTGAAACCCTCTATTCCGGCCAGCCCGCGTCCCCGCGCTTCTCGGCGGACAAGGATATGAACACGGGGGTCGCGGCGGCTGATTTCGGCCACGGCCCCGGCCGTGCCATCGGGGGAATCGTCATCAACGACGAGAACGGCCAGGTCATACCCCGTGGGCAAGGCCAGGATCTCCTGGATCAGCCCCCCGATATTCTCCCGCTCGTTGTATGTCGGGATCATGATGACGAGGCGGGAGCGGGACTCGGCCATGACGGGTCAGATGAACCTTCGGATCTCGCTGAAGACTCGCTCGGGCCTGATCGCGGTCATGCACTTGGGGTCGGGGCAGGTCTGCTTGTAGCAGGGAGAGCAGTCCGCTCCCAGGAAGATCTTTGAACCGCGGCCGTAGAGCTCGATCTCTTGCGGACAGGTCGATCCGAAGAGGGCGATAACCGGCTTCTTCAGGGCGATGGCCAGGTGCATGCCCAGCGTGTCCGAGGTTACGATGAGGTCCAAAAAAGAGATAAAACCGGCGAATTCGAGGAGCGAATTGTCCGTCCCGGTGTCATCCACCCGGGCCCGGCTCTTCTGCGCCAGAAAGCGGTTGAGCTCTTTTTCCCGGGGGCCGCCGAGAAGGAAGACGCTGGCCTTCATCTTTTGGGTGAGGAGTGAGATCAGTTTGAGGTAATGTCCGGCCGGCCACTGCTTGGTCTCGAACTTCGTCCCGGATCCCGTGTTCAGCCCGATCGCAGGCCGGCGGCCGGAGAGGCGGCGGCGTTTGATAAAGCTCCGGGCCTTTTCCCGGGCCTCGTTGGGAAGTTCGAAGATGTATTCATCACGGGCATAGGGGAGCTCGGCGACCTCGTGGATGATCTCCTGGTAAGTCTTTCTGTTCTTGAAAAACTTCAGCCCGTTGTCAACGCCCAGCCGGTAGGCGTACTCGGCGGCCGGATTGAAGATGGTCAGGTTTCCGAATTCGTTCAATCCGAATCCGCGCTTCTGCGCGGCGTCGATTTTTGAGGCCAGGGCCGTTAGACCGGGTTCCTTGTCCAGAGAAATGAGAAGGTCGAACTTGGCGACGAGCAAGGGGAGGACGCTCTCCAGATCAAAACAGAGAAGCCGGTCGATGTAGGGATTGTGGAGGAGAAGCTCCGCGCTCTCTCCGTCCAGCAGCCAGGTGATGTGACTTAGCGGGTATTTTCTCTTAAGGGCGGGGAGGAGCGGGGTTGTCCTCAGGACGTCTCCCATGGCCCGGCACTTGATGATCAGAATCCGGGTGGGGAAGGCTGAGAAGTGAGGGCAGTCCCGGCAGAGGCGGTCGAAAACACAGGGCTTGTCGCCTCGAAAATGGACGCAGTCTGATTTCAGCCTCATCAGCACCTTGCCGCAGCGATGACTCCTGCTCATTTATGCCACAAGTCGGACTCGAAGACAATGCCCTAAAAAACCCATTTTTCTCGGCCCCGTTTTGTGGTATATCTAGGGCAACGTCCCATGAATACGCAGTTCCCCGGCAGCGTCCAGAAAGAGCTGTTATCGGAAAGAAAATCCCTTTCCGCCAAATACGCGACGCTCGTCGTCGGCGAAAAGGGCTTCGGGAAGCTCCTGCGGTTTGAGCTCATCAACTTCCTTTTCTCCTGGGTCCCGGGAGCGCTGGGCCTGGCTATGCGCAAGATTTTCTTCCCCTGCCTTTTTCAGAAGGTCGGAAAAGGCGTCGTCTTCGGCCGGAACATCACTCTGCGCCATCCCTACAAGATTGCCCTCGGAGCCAACTGTGTCATCGACGACAATGTCCTCCTTGACGCCAAAGGAGAGAAGAACGATGGGCTCCGGCTCGGCGACAATGTCTACATCGGCCGCAACACCATCCTGAGCTGCAAGGAAGGATCGATCGCGGTCGGCGACTACACCAACATCTCGGCCAACTGCAGCCTGCTCTCCGAGACTGAGATCAACCTGGGCCGGTACTGCTTCCTGGCCGGTCACTGCTATCTTGTGGCCGGCGGAAACCACGGTTTTGACGATGTCTCCCGGCCGATCATGTTTCAGCCCTCGATCAGCAAAGGCGGCATCCGGCTCGGCGACGATGTCTGGCTGGGGGCGGGTGTCATCGTCCTCGACGGCGCCACTATCGGGCAGGGGACTGTGGTCGGCGCGGGCGCGGTGGTGACCGGGCTGCTGCCCGAGTTTGCCGTCGCCGTGGGCAGCCCCGCCCGGGTGATCCGGGACCGGCGGGAAAGACGATAGGCAACCTTGCCACCTGCCCCTCCGCAGGAGCTGAGATATTCGATACAATGAACCGATAGATTATATAAAATAGGCTCCTCGCTGTTTTGTGTGGGTAAAAGATTGAAAAGATATTTTCGGACTTATAAAATGACCTATTATGAAAGACAAAGAACTTTTTCAAAAGGCCATAGGGTTGGGTCAATGGTTTGTGGTTTCCTATGAGTTTTTGCCTGAAGAAGGGCGCCTTGATGTTGAGCTTGACTTTCCTCCTGGAAGCACCTTCGCTTGTCCTGGATGCGAGGCTGAGGGGTGTAAGGTCCATGATACGGAGAAGAAGAGCTGGCGCCATTTGAATTTTTTTCAATATGAGGCTTATCTTCATGCCAGGGTACCGAGGATTCGTTGCCGGAAGTGTGGGGTGAAACTTGTCCAGGTTCCCTGGGCGCGTCCTGAAAGTGGGTTCACCTTGCTGTTTGAAGCATTGGTGATGATGTTGGCCCGGGAGATGCCGGTAAAAGCGTTGAGCAAGATTGTGAAAGAACATGATACCCGTCTCTGGCGAATATTGAATCATTATGTCGAGGAAGCCCGGAAAGAGGCCGATTTTTCCTCTGTCAGAGAAGTTGGTGTTGATGAGACTTCCCGCTGCCGCGGTCATAATTATGTCACCCTTTTTGTAGACCTTGAAGAGTCAAAAACCCTTTTTGTCACAGAGGATAAGGATGCCTCGACTCTGAGCCGATTCAAAGAGGATTTCGGGTCCCATAAAGGGGATCGAAAAGCCATTGAAGAGATCTGCTGTGACATGGCGCCGGCCTTTATCGCCGGAGTCGAGAAGAACTTCCCTAACGCCCAGATCACCTTTGATAAATTCCATGTGATGAAGATTCTCAATGAAGCCGTGGATAAAGTTCGCCGGGAAGAACAAGGGCTTATTCCTGAGTTGAAAAAGACCCGATACATCTGGCTAAAAAATCCTAAAAATCTCAAGAAGAGAGAAGTCTCCGTACTGGAATCGCTTCAGCTGAAGAAACTCAATCTCAAGACCATGAGGGCTTATCATATCCGTCTCAACTTTCAGGAGCTCTGGAACCATGAGGCCCAAGATGCAGAAATCTTTTTGAAGAAATGGTACTTCTGGGCCACTCACAGTCGTCTTGAGCCCATTAAGGAAGCCGCCTACACCATAAAACGTCACTGGGCTGGAATCCTGAGATGGTTCAAATCAAAAATCAATAATGGCATCCTGGAAGCCATCAATAGTTTGGTCCAAGCCGCCAAAGCTCGGGCAAGAGGGTATCGGACATCCAATAATCTCATCACGATGATCTACCTCATTGCGGGAAAGCTGAAATTCAATCTACCCACATGAAACAGCGAGGAGCCA
>DATKXS010000147.1:0-5984 GCA_035528895.1 Candidatus Desulfaltia sp. | reverse complement strand
GACCATCCACGGCTACTTTCACGAGCTGGCCCGGACATCGCCACGGGTGCGGGTCGAGACCATCGGCCGGTCGGATGAAGGCCGGGATATTCTTCTTGCCATCGTCTCCGATGAGAAGGCGATTCAAGAATTGGACCGGTTGAAACGCGCCTCGGCGGCGCTGGCCGAGCCTCGCGCGACACCACCAGAAAGGGCGGAAGCCATTATCGCGACAGCGAAGCCGTTCTATTTTCTCAATGCCGGGCTGCACTCCTCCGAGACCGGTAGCCCCGAGATGGTGATGGAGCTGGCTTATCGACTGGCGGTCTCCGAGCAACCGATGATCAAGGCCATACGGCAGAACGTTGTCGTCCTCATCAACCCGGTTTCGGAGCCCGACGGGCGCGACCGTTTCGTCGAATGGTTCTACCGTTACCTCAAGGGCAAGACGGACTACGATAACCTGCCGCCGATCCAGCCTCCGTACTGGGGCCAGTATGTTTTTCATGACAACAACCGGGACACCCATCAGGCGGCGCTCGAGACAACGCGCACCGTTCGCCGGGCCTTCTTTGAGTATCATCCGGTCGTCGTCCATGACCTCCACGAATCGATCGCCCTCCTTCTGACCTGGAACGGCACAGGCCCCTACAACCCGAACCTCGAGCCGATCGTCATCAGCGAAATGTTCGATATGGCCTTCACCGAGGTCAGGACGCTGACGGCGATGGGAATGCCGGGGGTTTGGACCTGGGCTTTTGGAGAGGGTTTCGGCCATCACTACCTCGAATCGGTGGCGACGAACCATAACGCCATCGGCCGCGGCTACGAGACGTTCGGGAACGCCACGGCGGAAACGGTCGAACGTGACGTCAGGCTCTCGCGCTTCCTCAAGCGGCCGGTCACGAGCCGCGAGTGGTACCGGCCCCTGCCGCCCCCCAAACGCTTCCGTTGGTCCCTGCGGGATAACGTCAACTACATGCAAACCGGGGTTCTGGCGGCGCTCGATTATGCAGCCCTTCACAGCCGGGACCTGTTGCGGGAATTCTATCGCAAGGGTTATGAATCGTGGCAAAAGGGATTGAAGGAGAAGCCCCGGGCGTTTGTCATCCCGGCCGAGCAGGGCGACCGCCGTCGGGTCGCCCAGATGATCAATCTGCTTCTCGGCCAGCACATCGAGCTTGGCCGGGCGGCCGGGCCGTTTGCAGTCAAAGAAGAGAAGTTCCCGGCGGGCACGTTTGTCGTGCGCTTGGACCAGCCCTACCGCAACTATGCGCTCGACCTGCTGGCTCCCCAGAAGTTCCCGAAAGACGCCGAGTTCCAGCCGTATGACGACATCTCCTGGGCCCTGCCGGTCCATTTCGGTCTCACGGCCACACCCGTCGAAGGCGACGAGATCATGAAGGTGCCGATCAAGCCCTGCAAGACAGAAGTGACAGTGAGCGGCCGGGTGTTCGGGACCGGTCCAGTGTTTCTTCTTAAGGATACCGGCCAGGAAGCGTTTCTGGCCGCACGCGTCCGGCTGGGTGATTTCAAAGTCGAGATCGCGGAAAAGGCTTTCAAGATAGGCGATGCCGAGTACCCGGCCGGTTCCTGGTTGATACCTCCGCAGGATGGATTGGCGGCCAGACTCGAGGCCGTCGCTTCCGAGCTCGGCCTCGATTTTGCCGGCGTCCCGGTCATGCCCGACGTCGTCCGCCACGAATCACGCCTTCCCCGCATCGCCCTCTGGCATCCCTGGGCGGACACCCAGATGATCGGATGGGTCAGGCTCGTTTTTGATCGTCAGGGTATCCCGTATTCGATCCTCCGGGACGATGATATCAAGACCGGAGCGCTGGCGGACCGCTTCGACGTGATCATCCACGGTGACACGGAGGAGGATCTGAAAGGCCAGATCCACGGCCTCGAGACCAAGTTTTCACCGCTGCCTTATACGAAAACGGCCGAGTTCCCGAGCCACGGTTTTCCCGTGGCTTCAGACGACATCACGGGAGGAATTGGATGGTCTGGAATGGCCAATCTCCAGCGCTTCGTTGAAGACGGGGGAACGTTGATCACTCTCGGCAACGGCTCGGCGCTGGCGCTCGATGGGGGAGTGGCGCCCCGGGTGCGGCGGGCGCGCGGCGAAAGCAGCGTCTGGACGCCCGGCGTGGAAGTCTTGGTGAGCTTCTTACGGACGGACCATCCGTTAGCCTACGGATACAGCCCCAAGACATCTGTGTTCCGTAGCGCCTACCCGGTCTACAATGTCCGCCGGGTGGACCGCGGCCTGATCGTCCTCCAGTGGGGGAGCCGCCTGCCCAAGGAGGAGCGGGACGAGGAGGCCGAGGGAGAATCAGCGGCCAAGGATGCGGCTACCAAAACTCCGGCCATGCTCGTGAGCGGAGGCATCAAGGGGGAAGACGTGCTCGAAGGACGGCCGGCCATCCTAGATATCCCCGTCGGCCGGGGGAGAGTGCTCGCCTATAACTTCAATCCCATCCACCGCGAGCTCAACCGCTCGGACTACCGGCTGCTCTGGAACGCCCTGCTGAACTGGCCGCTCGCGGCTTGCGGGGACTCGTCCGCGAGCGTAAAATAAAGGCTCCGCCGGAGGGATGGCCGAGTGGTTGAAGGCGGCGGTCTTGAAAACCGCTTTCCGGTCTCCGGAACGGGGGTTCGAATCCCTCTCCCTCCGCCACTCCTCTCTCTGCGACCGGACAAGGCTTTTTCCATCGGAGAAAACGTGCTAAAATAACTTCGCCATAAAGGCGCGGAGAGGTGCTGGAGTGGTCGATCAGGAACGCCTGCTAAGCGTTTGTCCTGGTTTACGCCGGGACCGTGGGTTCGAATCCCACCCTCTCCGCCATCTTCACGTCGTACACTCCTGAGATTTCCCGTTTTCCGTCGCGGTTTTGACAACCGGATTCCAATCTGATATAGCTTGATCAGGAATGAGCCTTCATATCGTTCTTGTCGGGCTCGGCCAGGTCGGTATCTACTTGGCCAAGGTGCTCTCCCGCGAGAATCATAACGTCATCGCCATCGAATCCAGCCTGCCGTGTTGCCGGGAGTCCAGTGAAAACCTGGATGTCCAGGTGCTGCACGGCCAGGGCACCGACCATCGTCTTCTGGAAATGGCGGGCATCCAGCAGGCCGACATGATCATCGCCCTCACCGGGAGCGACGATCAGAACGTGCTGACCTGCCAGATAGCTGCGCGTTATGGTGTCGGGCGAAAAATCGCCCGCATCCGCAACCCCTTGTTCTATGAGAACCCGCCGCTTTTCAGCCTGTCCCAGTGGGGTGTGGACGTGGCCATCCAGCCGGAGGCGGAAACGGCCAAGGAGATCGTCCTCCTGATCAAGCGCAGCGCGGCGACGGACGTATTGGAGTTCGCGGATCACAAGGTCCAACTCATCGGAATCCGCCTTGATGGGCTCTGCCCAGTCCTGAACCAGACCGTCCAGGAAGTGAGCCAGAAGTACCAGGAGCACGTTTTCCGGGCCGTCGCCATTTTGAGGAATAACAAGACGATCATCCCGACAGGGAACGACCTTTATCTCCAGAGGGACCAGGTCTTTTTTATGGCGGAGTCTGAGAACATCCCGAAGATCGCCGCCCTGATGGGCAAATCCGACGAAAAATTGAACCGGATCATGATCCTGGGAGGGGGGAAGATCGGCCGGTCTACGGCCCGGCTCTTGGAAGAAGAGAAGGACCTGGAGATCAAGCTGATCGAATCGAATCCCGAAAAAACGCAGCGGCTGGCCGATGAGCTGCTGCACACCCTGGTCATTCAGGGAGACGGCAGGAATTTCGACCTCCTGGCTACGGAAGGCATCCTCGAAACCGATGCCCTGGTGAGCGTCACGGACGACGAAGAAACCAACATCCTGACCAGCCTCCTGGCCAAACATCTGGGCGTTACCAAGACGATCGCTCTGGTCAGTCGGGAAGAGTACCTCCCCATCATGGCCCCGATCGGAGTCAATGCCGCCGTCAACATCAACCTCATCACCTCCAATTCCATCCTCCGGCTGATCCGGCGCGGCGACGTCGTCTCCCTGGCCAGCCTGCCCGGAGTCGACGCCCAGGTGGTCGAATACAAAGTCCCCGCCGGGGCCAAGATCGCAAAGAAGCCGCTGAGCAGGATCGATTTTCCCAAGGATGCCATCGTCGGCGCCGTGACCCGGGACAATCGGCTCATCATCCCCGTGGGTGAAACCCTGATCCAGCCGGGCGACCATGTCGTCGTCTTTTCGCTGCCGCGTGTCCTGCCGGATGTGGAAAGGCTCTTTGTGCGCTGAAGAAACAGGATGAATTTCCGGGCCGTTATCGCCATCCAGGGCTTGTTGCTCATTTTCCAGGGATTTTTCATGCTCCTGCCCCTCGGCTTTTCCCTCTACTACGGCGATGACGACGTTGTTCCCATCCTTGTATCTGCCGGGATAACGCTTGCGGCCGGGTTTCTGCTGCGTCTGCTCTTTCGATTCCAGGGCGAATTGCGCCTCAAGGAAAGTTTTGCCACGGTCTCTTTAGGCTGGGTATTTGCCGCCCTGTTCGGCGCCCTGCCTTTCATCATCTCGGGTTATATCCCTTCCTTCACCAACGCCTTTTTTGAATCCATGTCCGGTTTCACCACCACCGGGGCCACCATCCTGGCCGATATCGAAGCCCTGCCTCACGGCCTGCTTTTCTGGCGGAGTCTGACCCATTGGCTGGGAGGGATGGGGATCATCGTCCTGTCCCTGGCCATTCTCCCCCTGATGGGTGTCGGCGGAATGCAGCTTTACAAGGCGGAAATCCCGGGACCGACGCCGGACAAGCTGACCCCACGGATCCAGCAAACGGCCAAATCGCTCTGGGGAGTTTACGTGCTCTTGTCCGTTGTTGAAACCGGGTTGCTGATGGCGGGCGGCCTGAACCTCTTCGACGGCCTCTGCCACACGTTCGGGAGCATGGCCACCGGGGGTTTCTCAACGAAGACCGCCAGCATCGGCCATTTCAACAGCGTTTACATCGAAGCGGTCGTCATCGTTTTCATGGTCCTGGCGGGAACGAATTTTGCGCTCCATTTCCACAGCCTCAAAGGCCGGCCCTCGGCGTATTGGAAGAGCGAAGAATTCAGGTTCTATTTGGGCGTCATCCTTTTCTTCACGGTCCTGCTGACGGCCGCCAACGCGTTGGCTTTTTTCCCCAAGGTGCTAGATTCGTTCCGGTATTCCGCTTTTCACGTGGTCTCCATCACCACGACCACAGGCTTCACGACCTTCGACTTCGGCCAGTGGCCGGCTGCGGCCCGGATCATCCTGCTTATCTTGATGTTCATTGGCGGGAGCGCAGGCTCCACCGGGGGGAGCATCAAAATTTTGAGGATCATGATCCTGGTCAAGCAGGTCAGGGCCGAGCTCAAAAAATTGCTCCACCCCCGGGCCGTGATCTCCGTTCGCGTGGACGGTCAGCCCGTCCAGCCGCGCGTTGTCATCAATATTCTCAGTTTCATTTTTCTTTACATCATGATCTTCATCGCAGCTTCCCTGGTCATGGGCCTCCTGGGGCTCGATCTTGACAGCGCTTTCTCCTCGGTCGCGGCCACCTTGGGGAATGTCGGACCAGGGCTTGGTATCGTCGGCCCGGCCGCCCATTACTTTCATGTACCCATGCTGGGCAAGTGGATTCTGGCTTTTTGCATGCTGGCCGGAAGGCTCGAGATCTATACCGTCCTGGTTCTCTGCACCAGGGAATTCTGGAAGTAGAAGGGGCCGGCGGCTGACGATGGGATTTTCTGTCCAGTCGAGGAGGGAGAACATGAATAAGCCGCGCTCTTGGATGTATATTTTTCTTGGGATGTGGTTCGTTGTCCCGGGATGTCAGGAGCACCCGGACCTCAATTCTTATCAGGCAGTCCGGAAGGCGTTCCAGGATCCGCCGGCAGAATACCGGAGCGCGCCGCTCTGGGTCTGGAACGACCGGGTGACCAAGGACGAGATCGAGACCCAACTAGCCGATTTCCAATCAAA
>DATKXS010000146.1:0-3960 GCA_035528895.1 Candidatus Desulfaltia sp. | reverse complement strand
GTCCGCGTCCGTATCCCCCTCGGCCCGCTGGACGAGCTCGACACGGGAGTCGTCGCCGGCCGGGATTTCGCTTCCGGGAACAACGCCTTCTTCGTCCGGGGGAAAACGTATCAACTCAAAACGGATATCTCCGGCCTGCTGCTGGCGTTCCGGAATCACCTCCTCATCGGCTTGGACCTGGCCCGGGCCCTGGGAGGAGCCGGCCTCTGGGTGGAAGCCGCCTGGGTCATTCCCGACGCCTTCAGGGAAAACAGCCCGCAGAAGGAAAAAAGCTACGGCCGCGTTTCCTTCGGTCTCGACTACAGCCCGAGCAGCAGGACCTATGGGTTTATCGAATACCATTTCAGCTCCGCCGGAGCGGGACGTCCGGAGGACTACATCAGCCTTCTCAACACGATTCCTTACCGGGATGGGGCGGTTTATCTCCTGGGACGCCACTACCTGGACTTCGGGACGACGGTTCAGATCTCCCCTCTCGTTCCCTTCACCGGCCTGGTTATCCTCAACCTCAACGATATGTCGGTAGTCCTCGCCCCTCAACTTGAATACAACATCGCTGAAAATATCTATCTGGCGGGCGGGGGTTACATCGGTTTCGGCAAAAGGCCGGAGACCGTCCTCGGCCCCATCGATTCTCCTCCCCGCCTCTTTCACTCCGAGTTCGGCGCCTATCCGGATATGATCTTCGCTTCGTTTCGAGTCTACTTTTAGCCGGCCGGCTTATCCGGTGTTCTCCTTCTCGATGAGGTCGCGGAGCCGGTCCAGGAAATCGGGGACGGCCGAGATCACCCGATTCCAGTTCGGGATAAGGGGCGAATAGAGAGGATCATCGAGGAACGCCTTCCCGGCCATCTGAAGGGCGCGGCCGAACGCTTCGACGATGCTCGACTCCTGGTGGGAATCGAAGATCAAGCCGTTGATGACGGCGTCATCCCGGTAGCTTTTGATGGCATCCTTGGCCGTCCGCTGATAGTTGATGAGCAGGGTGCTGAGGGCGCTCTGGCTGAGGATGATCCCCTCGATGGCTAGGTTCCGGAAAATCGACCGGGCGATATCGATAGACATTTTCATCAGCCCCGTTTTCGGGTCTTCGGCCGAGAGCGGCTGATGTTTGTGCTCGTAGGTCTCACACAGCTCGGCCTGGCAGACGCGCCGCAGCGAGTAGTTGCGGTAGACTTCCGCCAAGGTCTCCACTTCGAGTCCCCAGTCGTTGGGGATGCGGTTGATCCCGGCAAAGTCGGTCAGCATGGAGAATTCTCCGGCCAGCGGGTAGCGGAAACTGTCCAGATAAACCAGTAAGGGCAAGCAACCGAACAGCTTTTCCAAGCTGCGGATGAGGGGGGTGACGAACAACCGGGTCACCCGGCCGTGCATGCGGTCGGTGACCCGGGCGTAATACCCTTTGCAGAATGCGTAGTCGATGCTCGGCGAAGCGACAGGATAGCATAGCCTGGCGACGAGCTCCCGCGAATGGTTGACGATGTCGCAGTCGTGGAGGGCGATGACCTTGCTGTCTTCGCGGGACAGGATGTAGCCGTAAGCGATCCAGGCCGACCGGCCTTTGCCGTCCCCCCCCGTCGACAGGTCGGTCTTCGCCAGAAGGTCGTAGAGCTCCGAGCAGGATGGCCCGGATGCCCAGATGATGCGATGCCTTTGAGGAAGCCCCGAAAAGAACACTTTGGCCTTGAGGAAATCGTCCCGCTCCGTCGTCCGGCCGAGGGTGACGACGATCTCGTTCAAATAGGGGATCTCCTGGAGGTTTTTCATGATGCCCTGGATGGCGGGGGAACTCAGCTCGGTGGGGGTGATGGGCAGGACGAGGGCGATGGGGCGGTGGGCGTTGAACTCGACGAGGTCCTGTTCCATCCGCCCGACATCGGTCTTCCCGAGCCGGTGGAATGTCGTGATGACTCCGGTTTGATGAAAATCCGCCATGGCAACCTCCTTGAAGAGAGTGATCAGGCAGCGAGTCTACCCACAAGGTCGAGGACCGCCGCGCGCCAGCCGTCCGGCCCTTCACCCGGGGCCCGGATGAGATGGCTCATCCGAATGGAAGGATCATAGCGGCCTCCCGGTTTCTGGACGAGGACGGGAAAATCGACGTTCTCCAGGAGAGGAAGGTCGTTGGGGCTGTCGCCGAGGCCGATCGTCTTCAGAGGCCGGCCTTCCGCCTGGGCATAGATCGTCCGGAGAAGCCGGACGGCCTTCCCCTTATCATTGTCCCCGGTGAGGTGGAAAAAGCGCCCGCCTTGACTGATTTTCAAACCCGCCGCGCCCGCCGTCTCCTGGATGGCCTCGAGAGAAGCGGTGCCGGTTAACAGAAAGGGTTCGTCATATTCCCTTTTCTTGGCGAGTGCGGCCTCCGGGGCGGAGAGTCCGGTCAGTTCCATGACTTTTTCAACGGCCAGGTCTCCAAATCCCCTGATCTGGCCGGGCAGGCGTTCCTGGAGCTCTGAGATCACCTCTCTGAGCCGCGGATAAGGAGTTCCGAACTCAAGGACATGGTATCCCGATTCCCTTCTCGCGGAGGGAAGTTCTTGGGCGAAATATCCCTCCGGGATGAAGACGGCCCCACCGTTTTCGCTGATGAACGGGTCCGTATTGGCCAGCGCGGCACGGATCGACTCTATCTCGGCCCGCGTTTTGCTCGAGCAGATGATCAGAGGAATCCTTTTCTCCCTTAGGAGGTGGAGAGCCGGCCGGGCCGACTCAAACGAATAGGAGTGGTGGTCGAGGAGGGTCCCGTCAAGGTCGCTGAAGACGAGAATCCGGATTCTCATATCTGTTCCAGGTCTAATGATGAGGACTGGCCTGCCTCTCCGAATCTTCGGAAAGACCGCACTTGCTTGTATCTGCTTTCTACCCTAACAAAGCATTCATCATCAAGTCAACCCAAAAAACTTGAGTCGGGAGGCAGAGATCTATTAGAATGGAAGAGACCGATGAAGAGTACAGGAGTGCGCGATGGCCTATATCACAGCGCTGCGCCGCTACACAGCCAAGAGAATCGAAGAGATCCGGAACGCCGACATCCTGGTGGGCATCCCCTGCTATAACAACGAGAAGACGATCCCCCAGGTCATCCAGATGGTCACCCATGGTTTGGACAAATACTACCGGGATTCCCGGAATGTTATTTTTATCGCCGACGGCGGCTCGACCGACGACACCCGGGAAGCCGCCCAGGAATTCCAGGTCAAGCCCTGGCAGGAAAAGGTCGTCTCGATCTACCGGGGACCCGCCGGCAAAGGAACGGCCCTGCGCTCCGTCTTCGAAGCGGCCCGGACGCTCCAGGTCCGCGCCTGCGCCGTGGTGGACGCCGACCTGAGGAGCATCACCTCCGACTGGATCCAATACCTCTTGGACCCCGTCATCAACCACGGCTTCCAATTTGTCGCGCCCGTTTATTTGAGACACAAGTACGACGCGACGATCACGAACAATATTGTCTACAGCCTGACCCGCGCCCTCTACGGCAAGCGGATCCGGCAGCCCATCGGCGGGGATTTCGCCTTTTCCAGAGAGGTGGCCAAGTTCTACGCGGAACAGGACGTTTGGGACACCGACGTGGCCCGCTACGGGATCGACATCTGGATGACCACGACCGCCATCACCCAGAACTTCAAGCTCTGCCAGTCCAACCTCGGCGTCAAAATCCACGACGCCAAGGACCCGGGACAGCACCTGGGGCCCATGTTCCGCCAGGTCGTCTACATCCTTTTCGCCCTCATGGAAAGATTCGAAAGCTATTGGAAACCCATCCAGGGAAGCGAGCCGGTCGAGACCTTCGGGCACAAGAATTCGATCGAACCCGAGCCGGTCAGCGTCGATCTGGAGGGGATGATTGAGAAGTTCAAGACCGGGTTCCAGCACTTCTCATCGCTCTGGAAGGAGATCTTCTGCGCCGAGTGCTTCGCCGAAATCCAGAAGGCCAGCGAGCTGGGAGATCGGGATTTCCAT
>DATKXS010000145.1:0-13183 GCA_035528895.1 Candidatus Desulfaltia sp. | reverse complement strand
CGCCGGACAGCCCGCCCGACGAGGCGCGCAACTGGTGCACGAGGGCGGAGGATGAGGTCATGACCGTGAGTTCGGGCAGCGGCCCCGATCCCGCAGAGGTCATCTCGTCTTTGATGACGGCGGCGATCTCGCGGGGCGAGTTGATAACCCGCAGAGTTCTGTCGTTGTCCGGTTGCTTTGGCCGCCCCATTTACCCCGTTAGTTAACATTCGGCGACGGGCTTGTCAATCCGGCTGCGCTAAGCGGCCCAATTCCGGGGACACTCACTTTAATTCAAAAAATTAAGCAGAAAACAGCACGGGATTCAAATCGCAGCTCGAATTAAGGTTAGTGTCCCCAGAATTACCCATTTTTTTGAAGAGGCCTGGTTTTCAGAGGAAAAAATAGGACCGTCCCCTTTACGCTCTGAGCTAAACGCCCGAGCGAAATCGTCCCATCTTGTGTAGCGTGCGTTTCATAGAAAAAGTCGCGAACGACGGGCGTCTTGAGTCTTGACAAGATGCATTACATATAATATATGTATTACAGAGGTGGCAAAGCCATGGCCGTCATGTCTATCAGGCTTCCCGAGGAAATCTCCAGGCGTTTGAACGCCTTAGCCAAGAAAACGAAAAGGACAAAAACGTCCTTTATCAGGGAAATGATTGAAGAAGCCCTTGCCGATTACGAAGACGCCTACATTGCGCTTGAGCGGTTGAACGATAAAAACGCAAGATACCTGACGACCGAGGAGCTGGAGAAAAAGCTTGGGTTATGAGGTCATCTGGCAAGATAAAGTCCTCCACGACCTCGAGGCGATCGGCAAGAAGGATGCCACCAGGATTGTAGAAAGGGTAAAAACCTATCTTGTCCAAAATCCGGCGGGCCTGGGCACACCCCTGAAGGGAATTTTTAAGGGTTTATTCAGATATCGATATGGCATGTACCGTATCATTTATGCGGTCGACATGGGGGAGAAAAAGATGATCGTCCTCCATGTGAAACATAGAAAAGACGCCTATCGATGAAATTCCGGACAGCCGAACCAATCTGATGAGCCAAGGAGTCTGGTATGGAGCGGCTCTATCGCGAGCGCGGTCAATTGACTATCTTTTCTATTATTAGTATCCTTCAGCTAAGCTTGTAAGCGAAAGCCATGGCCATCAAGTGCCCCCAATGTCATTTTGATAATCCCGATACTCAGAAATTCTGCGGGGAGTGTGGAGCACCGATCACTGATTCCCGCTCTCTATCTGTTTCTAAAACCGAGACTCTTCGAGCCGCCATAAAAGAGCTCTCCATGGGGTCGACCTTTGCCGGCCGCTACCAGATCATCGAGGAACTCGGCAAAGGCGGAATGGGACGGGTCTATAAGGTCCTTGACGCTAAAATCAACGAAAAAATCGCCCTCAAGCTCATCAAGGGCGAGGTCGCCTCCGATCGAGAAACCATAGAACGCTTCTCCAACGAGCTCAAGCTGGCCCGGAAAATACGGCACAAAAACGTCTGCGGGATGTTCGACATCGGGGAGGCCGAGGGGGCTCACTTCATCACCATGGAGTACGTTCCCGGCGAGGACCTCAAGACCATGATCCGGATGTCCACCGGCCTTACCATCGGCACAGTGCTGAGCATCGGAAAGCAGGTTTGCCAGGGCCTGGCCGAAGCGCACAACCTGGGCGTCGTCCATAGAGACCTCAAACCGCAAAACATCATCATCGACAAGGGCGGGAACGCCAAGATCATGGATTTCGGCATCGCCCGGTCGATCCGGGAGAAAGGGATCACGGGCGCAGGTGTCATGATCGGCACGCCGGAGTACATGAGTCCGGAGCAAACCGAGGCCAAGGATGTTGACCAGAGATCCGACATCTATTCACTCGGCATCATTCTTTATGAAATGGCCACCGGCCGCGTCCCCTTTGAGGGCGAAACGGCCTTGAGCGTGGCCATCAAGCACAAGGCTGAAATCCCCAAAGACCCGAAGTCGCTCAATCCTCATATCTCCGACGACCTCAATCGCCTCATTCTCAAATGCTTGGAGAAGGATAGGGCAAGGAGATATCAAACTGCCGCCGAAGTCGAGGCCGAGCTGGAGAAGATCGAGAAAGGGATTCCCACGACCGAACGCGTCGTCCCCGAACGAAAAACCCTCACCTCCAAACAAATCACGGTTCAATTTGAGCCAAAGCGGCTGATGATTCCGGCGATCATTCTGATTGCCGTCATCGCGATCGGGATATCCCTCTGGAAATTTCTTCCCCGGAAAGAAGCGGCGCCTTCCCCCAAGATCAAAAACTCCATCGCGGTCATCAGCTTTGAAAACCAGACCGGCGACAGGGCCTTCGATTATCTCAGGAAGGCCATCCCCAACCTTCTCATTACAGGCCTGGAGCAGAGAGGCGGGCTTTATGTAGTCACCTGGGAGAGAATGGCTGACCTACTTTCGCAGATGGGCGAAAAGGACGCCGAAAGCATCGGCCGCGAATCAGGCTTTCGGCTCTGCCGCAAAGAAGGAATCGAGGCCATCGTCCTGGGGAGCTTCGTCAAAGCCGGAGATATGTTCGCCACGGACGTCAAGGTCCTGGATGTCGAGACCAGAAAAATGCTCAAGAGCGCCGGCTCCCGGGGGGAGGGAGCGGACAGCATCCTGAGGACCCAGATCGATGAGCTGAGCAGGGTCATTTCCGCGGGGATCGGCCCAGCCAGAGATAAAATCCAGGCCGAAAGTGCCCAGGTCGCAGAGGCGACAACGAGCTCGATGGAGGCATATAAGGATTATCTAAAAGGAAGTGAGGAATTCAATAGATTTTACTATGAAGATGCCCGAAAATCGTTAGAAAAAGCCGTCGAGCTAGACCCTGAGTTCGCCCTGGCCTATTCCTATCTTGCTTTAACGCACATGTTATTGGGTGACATTCAGGCGCGCAATGAGGCCATTGAGAAAGCGAAAGCTTTAGCCCACAAAGTCACTGAACGAGAGAGGCTTTTTATAGAAGCACTCTATGCCAACGTCGTAGAACGCAACCGGGAAGCCGGAAATCGCCTCCTGCGGGAGATCATCCAGAAATACCCCAGGGAAAAATTGGCTCATTATTGGCTCGGCGTTATGTACCGCACTTCCGGCAATCTTGAGATGGCCGTCGAAGAACAGAACGAAGTTCTTGAGCTCGATCCTGATTATGGATTAGCTCATAATGAGCTCGGATACGTCTATCTCGCTCTCAGGAATTTTGATAAATGCGTCGAACACTTCCAGAAATATGCTAATTTGAACCCGAAAGATGCCAACCCGCTCGATTCTTTAGCCGAAGCCTATTTTCTTATGGGCAAATTAGACGAGGCCATAGCCAAGTACAAGGAGGCCCTGGCCGTAAAACCCGAATTTCTTACTTCCAATTATTGCCTCAGCTATATCTATGCTTTGAAAGAAAACCCGGCTGAGGCCATGGCCTGGCTGGAAAAGTTCATCAGTCAGGTGCCCAGTGCAGGCTGGAAAGGAGAGGGGTATGCCTTCAAAGGATTTTATCAAGGCTGGCTCGGCAGCTTGAATCAAGGCCTGGACAATCTGAAAAAAGCGGAAGAAATGCTGGCCTCCGTGGGTGACGTGTCAGGAAAGGCTAGAATCAATTATTTGAGAGCGTTTATTTATTTATTCAAAGGTGAATTTGATCTCGCTCGGAAATTCAATAAAGAGTCATTTGACATCTCTATGAATCAATTCCCTGGATACGAAGCTTATAATAGAATCGGCTACCTGAGCGGCCTGGGTTTGATCGAATTGAAAGAGGGCAAGATAAACTCGGCTAAAACACGAGCGGCCGAGATGATGTCCCTTTTGCCCAGCTTGACCATTAGTCAGAGAGACTGGGGGACTTTCATCACCGGTCTCCTTCAGGCTGAGGTCGCACTGGCCGAAGGCTTTCCGGATAAAGCCATTGCCTTTTTTGAAAAGACGGCTCTGCCTGTTCCATTCGGGATGCAAGATGTGATAGCTCTTGCATGCTACAACGCGCCTTTTTTTAAGGACGTGCTGGCCAGGGCTTATCTGCAGAAAGGCGATCTCGATCGAGCCATCACTGAGTACGAGAAGCTCGTCACCTTTGACCCGGACAGCCGGGCGCGGTTTCTCGTCCATCCTGAGCTTCACTACAGGCTGGCCAAGCTCTATGAACAGAAGGGCTTGAAGGGCAAGGCCGTCGAACAATACCAGAAATTCCTCGACCTCTGGAAAGACGCCGACGCGGGGAGGCCCGAAGTCGAGGACGCCAGGAAGCGGCTGGCTAAGCTTTCTTAGTTTAAGCTAGCCTCTTGACTTCGAGCATCCGGTCGATGCGGAAGTGGCGTTCTTCGCCCCGCTTGAAGCAGTGCGCCCGCACCCCCTCGAACCTTTTTCCCATGTACTCCATCGGCTCGACCGACTCCGGCCGGATGCGGCGGCGCGTCTTGGTGTCGTCGGTCTTGAGATAGACGATCTCCAGGTCCCGGCCGGTCCGGATGGCCTCCCGGATCAGCGCGAGCTTGTCCGCGTAGGAGAGTTTTTCATCGGCCTTCTTATACTGATACCGCGTTAGGAACTTGATGACGCGCCAATCCATGCGGATGTGCGGCTTCTTGATCTCTTTTTTGAGGACGATCCCTTTGAAGTTGGTGCACCGGCTCAAGGCGACATAGACCTGGCCGTGGGCGAAGGTGCCGCGGCCGATATCGATGACGACCCTGTCGAACGTCTTGCCCTGGCTCTTATGGATGGTAATGGCCCAGGCCAGGCGGAGCGGATACTGGGTGAACGAGCCGATGGTCTCGGAGAAGAGTTTTCCCGCCCGTTCGTCGTAGTCAAGCTTGAAGAGCTCCCAGGTGTAGGGCTCGACGTCGACTTCGAACCCGTCCTGGAGCTCGACGATGAGGACATCAGGCGCGGCTTTGACCTTTTCGATCCCGGCGATCCGGCCGAGCGAGCCGTTCACCCAGCGGCCGCCGGAGTCGTTGTTGACCATCATGATCTGGGCGCCGGGCTTGATCTCGAGGAGCTCATCGGTCGGCAGGTGCGATTTCCCGAATTCGCCCTCGAGAATCCCCTGAGAGCGGAAGGTCCGGCCGGGAAGTTGAGCGAGCTTTTCCTGGTTTCGCTTGTAGGCGAGGTCGTTGGTGCTGGTGAGGTGGATGTAGAAGTCCTCGTCGGGGGCGTCGAAGGCGGGGTCGAGGCGGCGGTTGAGCCGGCCGATGTCGTCATCCGTCACCGAGCGGTTGCGGATGGCGTTGAGAAGCTGGATGAAATCCTCCTCCGTCTGGCGGTAGATCTTCTCGAGCTCGACGAATTCCATATCGAACCCCGGATCGTTGAAGATATGCGAAGAGAAAAAATAGGGGGTCTCGTACTGATTGGAAAAGATATCCCGCTCGGCGGACGTCACCACGGGCGGGAGTTGGTAGAGGTCGCCGATAAAGATCATCTGGAGGCCGCCGAAATGCTTCCTAGGGTGAGGGCCATTGAGGCGGAGGAAACTCTCGACGCAGTCGAGAAGGTCGGCCCGGACCATCGAGATCTCGTCGATGATGACGGTGTCGAGGTTCTTGTAGAGGGCGGCGCTCTTTCCGGAGAGCTTCTTGACCTTGTCAAGCGTGATGTCGGGTTTGAACCGGCAAAACGAATGGATGGTCTGCCCGTGGACATTGAGCGCGGCGACACCGGTGGGCGCCAGGACGGCGACCTTCTTCCGGGTCGCATTCCGGAAATAATCGAGGAGCGTCGACTTCCCCGTGCCCGCTTTTCCGGTGATGAAAATGTGCCTGGCGGTTTTCTCCATGACGTCGAGGGCGCGGCGGAATTCGGGGTTGATCTCGATGGCCGGAGCGGGAGGGGCCGCGGGGGGCACTGCGGCGGGCGCCTTGGCTCGGATGGTTGAGCGGGCAGGGGCCTTCCGTACGGGAGAGGCCTGTCGTGAAGCTGGGGTGGACCGTGAGTCTGAGGCCTGGCGGCGAGAGCGGCGCGGGCGGGGCGTGTGAGGCTGGCGTTTTTTCATCGGGATACTCGGAGCAGGCTATTTTACATCAATAGGCCGCCCTACGGCCAATTCACCCCCGTCGACTTGTGGGTTCAGATGGTGCCGAGATGCTGAGATGATTGACCAAGCGCGAGCGTCTCTTTCTCAAGGCTCCCGATCTTGAAGAACGAAGTTAGGATATCGGAAAGCCTGCTTGATTTCATACAAAGTTTGTATATAATGAAAGGAGGTTCATTTTGGAGGAAAGATCCATGGCAGGGAGCACGGTCAATATCTCGTTCAACCAGGAACTTCTCGGGGAGATCGACAAGACCGCCAAACAGGAGGCGCGGACCCGGTCCGAGCTCATCCGCGAGGCCGCCCGCCTATATATCGGGCGGAAGAACAGATGGGAAAAGATATTTGCTTTCGGCAGCCGCCAGGCTCAACGACTCGGACTTCAAGAGAAAGACATCGCCCGTGAAATCAAGACGTACCGCGCCAAGAAAGAAAGCGGCAAGTCCTAAGGTCGTTCTCGATTCCAACGTCTAGATCTCCGCCGTGGTGTTCGGTGGGAAACCGCGTGAAATTCTGGAACTCGCCCTTCGGGGATTGATCGGGATCGCGGTTTCGGACGACATCTTAAAGGAGATCAAGGGAGTCCTCGAGGGCAAGAAGTTTCAATTTCCAACGAAAATTATTTATGCGCTGATAAACGAGATCGAGAATATGTCCGACCTCGTCGAGGCCAAAGAGAGGATAGAAGCTGTCCCCGACGATCCCCAGGATAATCGGGTTTTAGAGTGCGCGGTCGCGTCGGGAGCGGCTGTCATCATATCCGGGCATTCTCACCTGTTGGCGCTTCGGAGCTTCCGTCAGATCACGATCATGAGCCCCGCTGAATTTCTTCGCTCGTTCAGGAAAAAATCAGGACAATGAAAAAGCTTCTGAAAAATCCTTATGTCTTTTGACAGCATGGATATGACGCGATATTATGGCGGCGGTCGGATCAGTCCGACCAATTTTCGGGATGCCTGCTTTTTATGACCGTCGCCGTATTTGCGGACCTGCACGGGGTTCCCTCCCGTTTTGAAAAAGTCCGCCGGCTCGTAGACGAAGGGACGAAGACAATCCTTCTGGCGGGAGACATCGCCAGTAGCGGACCGCCGAATTTCCAGCGGACGAACGTCAAGCAGTGCTTTGATATCCTCCTCGCGGGGAAGCCAGATGTCCGAATCTACTCCATCCCGGGAAACGACGACTGGCGGATCGTCGAAGAGACGATGCGGGAATTCCCGGTGGTGAGCGTCCCGATGGACAGGGCCTATCCTCTCGATGACGCATATTCGGTGGTCGGCTACCCTTACGTCCCGATCACGCCCTTCATGTACAAGGACTATGAAAAGTGGGACGACGAACGCTATCCGGAGATGCCGTCGGACCCGGCCGACGTGGAACCGGCGATGATCGCCCGCCAACTGAACCTTGAGGGATACAGGTCCCGCGGCCTGGAGCTTTACGCTTTCCGGTTCGACCCGGCCGAAAGAGCGGATAACATCTCCGCCGACATGAAGAAACTTGCCGGGCTCAGCAATCCTCGAAAGACGGTCTATCTTTTCCACTGCCCTCCCTTCGGGCACTTCGATTTTGCGTTTTCGCTGGAGGGCCGCGTCCATATCGGCAGCCGGGCCATCGCCGGGTTCATCCGCGAGAACAGCCCCTGGCTGACCATCCACGGCCACAGCCACGAAGCGGTTTCCATAATGAGGGGGGAGTTCCGCTTCAGCATCAGGGACAGCGTGGGAGTCTCGGTCGGCGCCGGACACGACCCCACGGTCCTCAACGGACTGCTTGTCGACGTCCCCTCGCGCTCAGTGCGGAGAATCACGCGGTGAGGAATATCTTTTTCACGGCCGACACCCATTTCAACCATGCCAATATCATCCATTTCTGCAAGCGCCCTTTTTTCACTGTCGATGAGATGAACGCGGCGCTCATCGAGCGATGGAATCGCAAGATGGGCACGGGCGATCTCGTCTATCACCTGGGAGACTTCGCCTGGGGGGATTGGGGACCAGTGCTGGAAAAACTGAACGGCGATATCGTCCTGATCAGAGGCGGGCATGATAAGAAGCCCGCCAAGAAATTCGCGTCGCGCTTTCTCCATATCGCCGATCTCCTGGATATTGTCGTCGGGGGTTACGCGGTCGTCCTCTGCCACTACTGCCTGCGGGTCTGGAACAAGAGTCATTACGATTCATGGCATCTCTTTGGGCACAGCCACGGCCGATTGCCGGCGCTCGGAAAGTCGCTCGACGTCGGTGTGGACAGCCATGATTTCACGCCTTGGTCTTGGGAAGAAATCAAGGATTATATGGCCGGCCGGCCTCACAACGAGAACTTCGTGGGAACAAAAATCTCAGGTTGACACGCTTACAATAATGAGCATATACTCATAATTATGAGTAATTACCATATCAAAAAAGATATTTTCATCTCGACTAATGAGCAAAAAGCCTTGTCTTTTCTAGCCAAGTTTTCTGATAGCGAGTTTCATGAAAGAGAAATCGCCCGGCGAATCGGCATCAGCTATGGATCGGCGAATAGAGTCCTAAATGGGCTTTTTTCTGAGGGAATCCTGGTTCGGCGCCGGGTGGGCAAAATGCTTTTTTATTCATTCCATTCAGCCGATCCTATTTTAAAGCCGTTTAAGATCTGTGTTTCAATCGCGATCCTTCGTCCTCTAATCGAAAAGCTAAAGGCGTATTCCTCGAGGATTGTCCTATATGGAAGTTGTGCAAATGGTGAGGATACGTCGAGAAGCGATATGGACTTGTATATCGTTTCAGAGGAAAGAGAAAAAGCCATGCGGCTTATCAACCATTACAAATTCATGAGGGGCTTTGAACATATTAAAATCGAACCGATAATTTTCTCTTCTTTAGAGCTGCTGAAGAATGAGAAAAGCGAGAGAGAATTCCTGTCTCTAGTTAGGGAAGGAATAGTCCTTTGGGAAGAGAGGACGGATGAGGCAGGAATTCAAGGAGTGTCTGAATAGAGGGAAGATATCTCGGTTTTCAAAAGGAAAACGACTTGTTGATAAGGAACTGAGATCGGCCCTGAGCGATTATGAGGACGCGAAGATTGGCTTTGATCATGGACGGTACAAGTGGTCGACCATCCAAGGATAATACTCCCTATATCACACCGCTCGGGCTTTGTTGTTTTCAAAGGGTTATAGGGAAAAGAGTCATTATTGCCTCTATGTTGCACTCCAGGAGCTTTTCGTAGACCAGGGTTTGTTGGATGTTAATTCAGCAGAAGCTTTTTGGAATTCAATAAAACTGAGGGAAAGTGCTGATTATCGAAGTCGTTTTTCGGAAGAAGGAGCTCGTCTTGTCATTGAAAGAGCCGAGCAATTCCTGGCTAAAACACGGGATGTCTTAGGCCTCTTGAAAATATAAGGGATACATCATGAAATTTGAGGATCGGAGCCAATCGTACAACCGGAGGCGTTTTCTGGAGCAGTTCGCAGCTTTGGGGCTGGCCTCTGTAATCCCGGCGGCCGGGGTGAAGGGCGCAGCTCCTGAAAGCGCGGGCAAAATAACGGCTGAGACGATCGCCGAGGCGGAAAAGCTCATCGGGATCGAATTCACACCGGAGGAGCGGCGCAGGATAGCCGAGATGATCAGCGAAAATCTCGAAGCCTACCGGGCGCTGCGGGCGGCAGGGATGGACGAGACGGTCTTCCCGGCGATGGTCTTCAACCCTGTTCCGGCCGGCGCAGTCCTTCCGACCGAGCGGTTGCCGTTCGTCCACAGCCGGCCGGATGTCAAGAAGCCGGGATCGATCGAAGAGGCGGCGTACCTTTCGGTCGTCGAGCTGGCCGCGTTGCTCGAGACGCGACAGATCTCCTCGATGGATCTCACGAAAATGTATCTCGCGCGGCTGAAGCGGTACGACCCGACGCTCCGTTTCGTCATCAACCTGACCGAGGAGCTGGCGCTCCGTCAGGCGGAGAGGGCCGACAAGGAAATCGCCTCCGGAAAATACCGGGGACCCCTCCACGGTATCCCCTATGGGATAAAGGATTCGTTCTCGGTCAAGGGGTATCCGACGACTTGGGGGGCTGAGCCCTTCCGGGACAGGACGATCAACCGGGACGCGACCGTGGCGGAGAAGCTGGAGGAGGCGGGCGCGGTGCTTCTGGCGAAGCTATCTATGGGCAGGCTGGCGACGGGAGATGAATGGTTCGGCGGGACGACCAAGAATCCGTGGGACCCCCAGACCTCGTCGGGAGGATCCTCGGCAGGGCCGGCGGCAGCGACTGTGGCGGGATGCATTGGGTTCGCTATCGGGACGGAAACCTATGGGTCGATGATCACACCCTGCGCCATCTGCGGGGTGACGGGTCTTCGCCCGACCTTTGGCCGGGTCAGCCGGTACGGTGTGATGACGATGTGCTGGAGCCAGGACAAGGTCGCGCCCATCTGCCGGTCGGCCGAGGACTGTGCCCTCGTGCTGCAGGCGATCATGGGGCCGGACGGACGGGACAACAGCATCATCGACACCCCTTTCAACTGGGATTACAGGCGCGATTTCCGGAAGCTGCGTATTGGCTTTAATGCTTACAACGAGAAAGAGCTGGAAGGGGAGGAGGATGCGGAGTTCTATAGGGCTGTTTGCGGCGAACGGCTCAAAGCGCTGGATGTCCTGAGGAAGCTGGGTGCTGAGCTCATCCCCCTGGAGATCGCGATGCCCGAGTCGGGGGAGAGGATGGCCGCTTTCGCCGAGGCCGCGGCTGCCCATGACGATTTCACCCGCGGGACGCAGGACGACCTCGTCCCGAGCTCGCGCTGGCCGGACCGGCACCGGCGGTCCCGGTTCATCCCGGCGGTCGAGTACCTCCATGCGTCCAGGTACAGGAGCGTCCTGATCGATAAAATGGCCAAGGCAATGCGGGACGTCGACCTCTACGCCGAGATCACCTGGCCGGACGGCTGGCAGACCAATTACACGGGACATCCGGCGCTGATCATTCCCTGCGGTTTCGTCGGCCGGAAGCCGGCCACGATCACCTTTATCGGGCGGCTATTCGGCGAAGCGGATTTGATTTGCGTCGCCAAAGCTTTCCAGGATGCGACGGACTTTCACCGCCGCCATCCTGAACTTTAGAAATTCGGCGGTATGGGTGAAACTGGGGACAGTATATCATTTCCCCATTTTCTTGGCTGTGGGCTTAGCTCTCGCAAGAATTCGGAAAATGATATACTGTCACCAATTCTTGCGCTTTACGTACTCCCTATAGGCAAAACCACAATTGTGTATAGTATGTGTTGGTCCCTGGACAATCTTCTCTTGACTTTGTCGCTCTGATGATGAATCATTATTGAGGAAAACCCATAGAAGGGAGGGAGTAAATGCATAAGCATCCGTTGCCTGATTTTCCCCGCTTATTCGAGACAATCGGCCTATTCCTGCGCGATGCCGAAGTCCCCCGGCACCAGAAGAGAAAACTCGATAAGGCGAGAGAGGCGTTCGATACAATCGTATCTACTATATACTCTCGTGCTGCCAAGAGGGCCCCGTGTCAGAGCGTATCCAGAATCCCGGCGACTATGCCTCGATTGAGAGCTGCGAAATAGGCGAAGCCTCGAGATCCCTCCCCAATTCGATATCGGGAAGCCTCGTTTTCGAGGGCAAATTCTGTAAAGAAGAAGATGGATCTATCCAGTTTCACCATCATACTGACAGATCATTGCAATTTCGATTGCGTCTATTGCTATCCGAAAAAGGGGAGGAGGTGGCTGGATTCTACTGTCCTGATCCGGGCCCTTGATTTTTTTTATCCCTTTTTTACCCGGGAATGCAACATTGATTTCTACGGCGGAGAGCCCCTTCTGGCCTTTGATACGATCAGAAAGACTGTCGAGCAAATCGAAGGATTGTCCAAAAACCCGCGCATCAAAGCGCATTACTCTCTCACCACGAACGGCAGCCTCCTCACTGATGATGTATTGGATTTCTTGGGGGACCACAAGTTTTCGCTCCTTTTGAGCTTTGACGGTTTGGCTCAAAATATCTCCAGAAAACGTGGGAGTTTCGGTTTCCTCGTTTCGGTCATCCCCAAGATCCTGGAGAGACCGCATATTTCCCTGGAGACCAATAGCGTTTTTACATCGGAGACTATCGGCAATCTCTCTGGATCTATCAAGTTGCTCATTCAGTTGGGTGTTCAGAACGTCAGTGTCGCTTTCAACCATAGACTGCCCTGGACCTCATCTTCCGTCCTCCGTTTGAAAAGGGAGATGGCGTTGGTCCGGAATTATTTCCGATCTCACTATCAGAAAACCGGGGACGTCCCGTGGGCTGAACTGGGGGAGGAATGGGAAAATGCGGTCTATCGCTGCCCGGCCGGCCTGAACAAGATGGCTCTGGCGGCGGACGGAACGCTCTGGGGTTGCTTTCTTTTCTCCCAATATTTCAATGATTCTAAAAATACCCGGGAATCCCGGAACTATTGTTTCGGCGATGTCGACGCTTTCATCGAAAATCATCGCACGATCTACCCTCAAGTCCTAGAAAACTATTCGGCCTTGCGAATGGATCGCTTTTCGACACCGGACAGGCTGTGCGCATTCTGCGACAAGATCGAGGAGTGTTGGGTCTGCCCCCTCGCTGCTGGCTTGACCAGCGGAACGATCGGCCGGATCCCGGCATCGGTGTGCCGGGGGGCCAAAATGTGGAGGAACGAAAGAAGGCTGTTTCGGGAACGGTTTGAGAGGCCGAATAAAAAGGATGGGAACGCCGTGTCAGCCGGCTAGGAGGCTTTCCTCAGCGTCGCCAACTGGGCTGCGGCGTCGGCAACCTCCGGCATCCGGACGTCGGCATTTTGCCAGAACTTCAGGAACGTTTGGTAGTAGCCGGAAGCCTCCAGAACCTTCCCTGCATTTTGGCAAATTTTCCCCAGCCAATAATGGGCTCGGACATAGATATCTCCACAACACAACCTCCCCGTTGTCAAGGAGATGATTTTTTTGTAGAAATCCCGGGCTTTCGCATAATCACCAGCCTGATAACAGGCGGCGGCCAAGCCGTCATAGTAGAAGGCGTGTTCATCCGAATTTTCTCTTTGCGCCGGGAGAAGCGAAATCGCCTCTTCGAAATGACCGGCGGCCTCAGCCGGACGCTTCTCGGCTAGAGCGATCCACCCCATGAGA
>DATKXS010000144.1:0-25852 GCA_035528895.1 Candidatus Desulfaltia sp. | reverse complement strand
GGTGGGGCCGATCCTGGCCGTGGTCATCGCCTTGGAGATCGGGGACATCGCCAGATTCCCGAGTCCCGAGCATCTGGCCAGCTATGCCGGGACGGTTCCCCGGGTCCGGTCGAGCGGAGGGAAGACCTCCTTTGGGAAGGTCCGGCCGGACGTGAACCGGTACTTGAAGTGGGCCTTGATCGAGGCGGCCAATATGATCGTTCTGCACCAACGCCATTGGCCGGACGCTCATCTCACCCAGCTTTACTTGAGGCTGAGGGAGCGAAAAGGGCATGCCAAAGCCGTCGTGGCCGTCGCCCGGCATTTGGCCGGAGCCGTTTTTTGGGTCTTGAAAAAGAATGAGGCTTACAAGGAACCGCAGAGATCGATTTCGTCGTCCCAGGAGTGAGCGCGGCGCTCGCATGAGTCTTCGAGACTCGTTCATTGATTGCGCGACTCGCTGGGGAAGATGCTCATGCCGAACCAAAGGCGAATACATGCATCCGGCGAAACGGATCGAGCCCCCTAAAGGCGAACCAGAGTCCTTCAAGGAGGAAGACGACATTATGATAGAATCACCTTTATAAGGCTTTGACATCTGCAGCGCTTTCATACATGCGAGCGACCGCAGGGAGCGCGGCAATCCGGTCCCTTGGGCCGTCCCGAGCATGGCGAGGGATCTCATCAAGCGGATAACTGGTATGCGGTCGCTTCGCTCTTTCGTAATGACATTGTGACACAGTCTCCTAGGCGGAAGGGACGGACGATCCACGTGCCTTACTCCTTTGATGGGAGGAAGCGGACGACGCTCCACCTGCCCTCCTCCCCTGGCGGGAGGAGGTCGGGAGGAGGGGGGATTTTCATCGTTCGCAGGTAAGCCGCACGGCCATGAGAAGTCAATAGTGATATCGGGCCTGGAGGAAGTCGATCCGCCGGCCGCGAACAAGGTACACGATCCGGTGCTCTTGGGTAAGGCGTCGAGACCAGACGCCCGGAGCTAAGTACTTTAGAGGCTCGGGCCTGCCGATTCCAGAAAAAGGATCGCGAAGGACAGCTTCAACAATGGCCAAAGCACGAAGCGCGGTCCTGCGGTCGTTTTCTACCCAGTAGCGAAGGTCTTCAAGGAATTCCCGCCGAAAAAAGGCCTCATGGCTTCCCGCGGTCAAGCCCTATCTCCCCGCGCAATTCATCGACAGACATCGGGCGGGACCTGTGACTGAGCGCTCCCTGGAGTGCAGCCAGAAGCCGCTGCGCATTTTTAGGCGAGCGGAGCAAATGGGCCGTCTCTAAGAGCGCTACGAGTTCGTCGGCCGCAATGAGCGCGGCGCGGCCGCCCTGCCGCCGCTCGATAATGACGGTTTCTCTGTCTTGGGTAACCTTATCCAAAAGCTTGGCCAGGTTAGCCCTGGTCTGGGTGTAAGTCATCTGGACGGCCATGATCTCCTCCTAATTGTACAGATATACTGTACGTATATTCGTGTGTTAAGTCAAGAGCTATGCGCCGGCTTATCTCGTCATTTGGATGAACGTTTGGAACCCCTATCTATTCTCATCGCAAGGAATATTTTTAAATCCCAGGGTGTATATTTATTGAGGAAGCGACCATAGGCAAGTCTGAGGTTCCACAGAAGAGTGGCCGCTATTTTTTATCAGACGAGAAGTATCCGACCTCGAGGAGCCGGTCGATTTCTTTGACCTTCATGCTCAGAAAATAGACCAGGACGACTACGGATACCCACATCCAGCCCAGGAAGACATAGATGGCCGTACCCTCTTTGATGTTCTGGGGCGAGGGGATGATTCTATCCGCCTCGGGCTTGGCCGGTGTCTGCAAGCTCCAGACGCTCATGGCCACCGCATAAACGACCAAAAGAAAAGCGCAGAGTGTGATGATCTTTCCCCTTCGGCCCTCCGGCTTGGTGTCGATGATGGGCAGGAAAAAGAAAAGGGCCACGCCCAAAAATATGAGCAGGACGGCAACCGTATCCCCGTTGACAAATAATAACTTGGCCGGGAAGATCTTGAGCATCTGAAACAAGAAGAGGAAGTACCATTCGGGCTTGATCCCCGCCGGGGCGGGCGCCATCAGGTCGGCCGTCTGGCCGAGCGTCGGCGGCAGGAAGACCGCCAGGGTAACCAGCGCCCCGAAGAAGACAAGCCAAACGATCATCTCGCGATAGACGAAGTTGGGCCAGAAAGGAAGCGCCCGGCGCGCCTCCGCTCTCTCATCAGCACCCACCGGCAGGCTCATCCCCAGCTTCTGGATAAGATAAACGTGGATGGCCAGCACGGCCAGCAGACAGAGCGGCAGGACGCAGACATGGAAGCTGAAGAAGCGGCTGAGCGTGTCGGCCGAGATGTCGTCCCCGCCGCGCAGGAATTTCGTCGCCCATTCGCCGACCACGGGGATAGAACGCGGGATATCCGTCCCCACTTTGGTCGCGGCCAGAGACAGTGCATCCCAGGGCAAGAGGTACCCGGTGAACCCGAAAGCCAGCGTGAAGACGAGAAGGAGCACACCGCTCATCCAGGTCAGCTCGCGGGGCTTCCGGTAGGACTTCAGGACCCAGATGCTGAGCAGGTGGACGAAGACGATGGCGATCATAAACGTGGCCGACCAGGAATGGACGGAGCGGATGATCCAGCCCAGCGGGACTTTGGTCATGATCTCGCCGACGCTCTTGGTCGCCTCTTCCAGGGTCGGCCGGTAGTAAAAGGCCAGCAGGATTCCGGTCAGGACCTGGATCCCGAAAAAGAGAAGGATCAGGCTCCCGGTGTACATCCAGGGCGTATGCCTGTTCTGGGGGATCGGCTTGTGCTTGAGGAAATCCATGACCGCCTGAACGCCCAGGCGGTCGTCCAGCCAGGACCAGAGCCCCCTGGCGGCGCCCTTGATGTTCACGCCGCTCCCTCCCGCTTGATGATCAGGTTCTCGCCCTCGACGGCGACGACGAGCCGGCGCAGCGGTTTGGGCGGCGGCCCTCCGATATTGACCCCGTCTTCGTCATACCAGCCGTCGTGGCAGGCGCAGAAGAACTTCTTCTTGTCGGCCAGATAGGTCACATTGCAGTCGAGGTGGGTGCAGACACCGACGAAGGCGACGAGATCTCCCCTGGCCGACTTCTTCAGCAGCCCGGGCTTACTCCCCCAAGCGAAAGTTTTGACTTCCCCCGCCTGAAGGTTCCCGAAATCCGCCAGCGGCAGGAGCACCTGGTCGGGCTCCGGCGTCGGCCGGAAGACGAACTTGAGGACCGGATAGAGAAAAGACACCCCCAGCGCCCCCAGCCAGCCGCCGACGAGGCCGTTGAGAAACCGGCGCCGCGTGTACAACGATTGCTTGAGTCTCATCGCTCCCGCTTGAACAGATGTTTGATCTTGCCCATGACGAGGCTCCGCCGCAGCCCCTCGATCCCGTCGGCCGGCCTGACCTTCCGGGGGCAGACCTCGTTGCATTTGAAGACCGTGTCGCATCCCCAGGCGCCGGTTTCCGTGTTGACTCTCGACCAGCGCTTGTAGCCTCTTTTATCCCGCGGGTCCTTGACGAACCGGTAGAGCTTGGCCAGGGCCGCCGGCCCGAGGTAGCGTTCGTCCCGGGAGACGACCGGGCAAGCGCTGTAGCAGCAGCCGCACATGATGCAGTTGATAAACTGGTCGATTTTCTCCATCTGCCGGTCTTCGACCAGGTTCTCCTTCTCGGGAGTTTTTTCGCCGGGAAAAAGATAGGGCTCGACGGCAAAGAGCGCCTCCCAGAACGGCTCCATGTCCACAAGCAGGTCCTTCTGGATCTCCAGGTTGGGCAGCGGCTCGATGACGATGAGCGATGTGCCCAGGGAATCGACCATCGTCCGACAGGCCAGGTCGAACTGGCCGTTGATGACCATGCCACAGGACCCGCAGACCGCCTCACGGCAGCTGTACCGGAAACACAGCGAGCTGTCTTGGTCGTTGCGGATATCCATCAGCGCTTCGAGGAGGGCTTTTTTCTCCTCGGTTTCGTAGACGAAGTCCTCGAAATACGGGCTCTGGTCCACGGCCGGGTCGAGGCGCAGGATCCGGAAGGTGTAGATCATCTCAATATTTTCTTTCCTGGGGCTGGTACTTGGTGATCTGGACATCGCGATAGGTGACTTCTGGTTCCCCATCTTTCAGGCTCACCAGGGTGTGTTTGAGCCAGTTTTCGTCATCGCGTTTGGGGTGATCGAGCCGGTAATGGGAACCGCGCGTCTCCTCCCGCAGGAGCGCGCCTAGGGTAATGACCTCGGTGAGGTCGACCATGTAGCCGAACTCGACGAGGTTGACGATGGCCTGGCTGTAGCGGAGGCACTGACCCGAGATGAAGGCCCGGCGGTAGTCTTCCCGGATCTCGCGGATCTCGTCGAGAGCTTCCTGGAGCTGCTTTTTGGTCCGGAAGATCCCCACCTTGTCGCTCATCACGACCTTGAGGTCATTGAGCAGGTGGTGGGCCATCTTGCCTGAAGTCTTGTCCATCCATCCGTCGATCTTTTCCTTCTCGGCCAAGGCCTCATCCAACAGCCTCTTATCACTCCCTTCCTTCCCCTCAAGTCCCTTAACGAAATTCGAGGCCTCCCGGCCGGCGATCTTGCCGAAAACGACCGTCTCGAGGAGTGAGTTCCCGCCCAGACGGTTGGCGCCGTGAACGCTGACACAGGCGCATTCGCCCGCCGCGTAGAAACCCGGCAGCGAGCTGGCGCAGCGGACGTCCACGTCGATCCCGCCCATCGAATAATGCTGGGCGGGCTGGATGGGAATGGGCTGTTCCACCGGGTCGATGCCGGCAAACTTGATGCAGATCTCGCGGACCGAGGGCAGCCGCTTGTCGATCGTCTTTTCGCCCAGGTGCCGCAGGTCCAGATGGACGTATTCATTCTCGAACCCGTTGCCTTTAGCGACCTCGGTCTGGATGGCCCGGGCAACGATGTCACGCGGCGCCAGCTCCATGGCCGAAGGGGCGTAATCGGCCATGAAACGATGGCCCTTGTTATTGAGGAGATAGCCGCCCTCGCCGCGGGCGCCCTCGGTGATCAGGATGTTCTTGGGATAGATGGCGGTCGGATGGAACTGGACGAACTCCATGTCCTTGAGGGCGACGCCCGCCCGGTAGGCCATCCCGATGCCGCTCCCGTGGTTGATGTAGGCGTTAGTCGTCCTGAGATAAACCCGCCCGTAGCCGCCGGTGGCGAAAATGACGGCCCGGGCCCGAATGGGCATGATCTGACCCGAGGCTAGGTCATAGATGACCACCCCGACGCACCGCCCGTGCTCGACGATGAGCTTGGTCACCAGCGCCTCGCTGTAGACCTTGATCTTTTTCCGCAGGGATTGCTCGTAGAGCGTGTGGGCGATGACCAGCCCGGTACGGTCGGCCGCATAGCAGGTCCGGGGAAACCCGGCACCACCGAAGGGCCTCTGGGCGATAACGCCACCCGGAAACCGGCTGAAGGGCACGCCGAAATGCTCCATCTCATAGATGGTCGGGACAGCCTCGCGGCACATCAGCTCGGCGGCAGCCTGATCGGCCAGGTAATCGCTTCCTTTGATCGTGTCGAAGGCGTGCTTTTCCCAGTTGTCGTCTTTTCCCTCCGGGGTATTGCCCAGGGCGGCGTTAATCCCTCCCTGGGCGGCTACGGAGTGGGACCTCAGGGGATGGACGCGGGAAACGATGGCTAGTGACAGGTTCGGGTCGGCGGTCAGTACGGCCGCTAGACCGGCCAGTCCGCCCCCGACAACCAGGATGTCGTGCGTGATCATCAATAGTTCCTGGTGAAATAAACCACGAGCAGGGCGGCGCTCAGGACGATCCCGAGTCCTGTGAAGACCCAGAAGAGGAGCTTCTCCCGACGGGCACCCATGTCCATGATGACCGTCCGCAGACCGTAGAAAGCATGGAAGACGACCAGCACGATGAGCAGCGTGTCGATCAGGGGGTTTGCGTGGAGGACGAGCGCCCAGTCGGGCTTCTGGTCCTTGGTCATCAGGAAGAACGAGGTCAGGAATTTGAAGCCGAGGAGGACGATGAGGAGGAGCCCGGAGAGGCGATGAAAGACCCAGACGAACATGCGGTTCTCCCTTGAGGAAAGACTATTTTTACTGTAAGTCCTTCAGGGATGTCAAGAAAAATAGGGTACAACTTGGGAATGTCAGCGCTCCCGCTCAGGTTTTTAACGCCGTTCCCTCAGCGTTTTTCTCGGCGGTGCGGAACTCCGCATGATAGATCGTAAGCTTCTCTCCTATTTTGATTCTATTTTCATCTCTCTCCGTTTGATTTTCGCGTGCTCAGACAGTCCTCCCGACCGCAAGAGCGGCTTCCCTCGAAAAACGCTTCGGGTAGGCTAAACCTTCGAGGTCGCTTCTCCATTCCCAAGTTGTTCATTACATAAAGGCAGGTGCTTGGGGAATTAAGGGGACACTAACCTTAATTCCGCCTTGCGGGGGGATTGTCGCCAACAGGCCCTCGCCTCAGTCGCAGCTGGTGGGCTCGGCGGCCCGCGAATTTCCCCCGGCGAGGGACGAAGTGACGAAGCAATCTCAAATTCCTCTTCACGATAATTCCTTGCCGGATTTGCGCTTGCTGTCCCTGGGCTTCTTTATTAGAATTGGAGCATAGCTGTTGATCGGGTAATTTTCTCGGCTGGAGGTTTGGGGATGAAGAAATTCGGAGCTTGCCTTTTTTCCCTGGCTGCAAAGGATGAACCCTCACCGGTCGATGTGTTCTCCAAGGATGGTGTCTATCTCTATAAAATGACCTGGCCGTTTATCCCGGCCGCCATAAAGCACGGCTGCCTGTACGAGGCCCGAACGGACGAGGAGACGGGCGAGGTCAGGGTCGTTCGCCACCGGATCAAGAACTGGTCCCAGATGGCGAACACCAGAGCCTGAAAATTTCAGCTCTTTTTAAAGACCTTTTCGATCTCTTCGATGCCCACGCTGAAAATTTTCCGGGCGATCTCGTCGAGGGCGGCTTTCTCTCCCTGGAAATGGATCGTCGTGTGAACATGGGTTAGGGTTTCGCCGGGAGCGAGAGCGGCCGCCGGTGAGGAGGATTCGAGTTCGTAAAAGGGCCCGAGCGGTTTGGCGCCCGGCGCGGGTGGGCCGTCGTTGTAGCTGTTGACGACATCTCCGCCGAAGGGATCATCCTGGATCTCCCACATGGAATTCACGTAGGCGGTGGCGCCATCGGGAATAGTCAGGTGGACGATGGTCAGAACACCGTTCGCGGCGTCATAGCTCCCGGCGAACGGCTTGGCACGCCGGGGGGAGATCCCGATCTTGCTTCTGTACCGGCCGTCGCCGCGGAAGAAGAGAACCCCGTCGCCGACGATGAGCCTGTCCGTTGGGACCTTGCCGAAGTACGAATCGTTGACGACGGAGCCGATCTCCTCCTCCGGCCCCTCTTTGAACGGGATGACGATGATCGTTTCCGGGGAGGGGTTGAACATCCCGAGGGTCCAGATCGATAGCATCCCCCTCTCTCTGGTCCAAGGTTCCATACCGGTGTTCGTGATCACGTTTTCAGAAGCGAAGGCGACCATTTTGACGCTCCCCGGCACAGGCATTCCCAGGGCCCCGACCTCATCCTTGCCGAGAAGGCGGACCACCCGGTTGAGCTCGAGGTCGAATTCCGTCCCGGAAAAGTTCACCAGATGCATGGCCTCGCGGAAATGGATGCGATCATCTTCCTCGGCGATGACGTCGTACGCACCCTCGTTGATCGGCGGAGGGGTGAACCAGTGTTCGAGGTCGAAGGGGTCGTCTTTCTTGAAAAAGATGGAGAACTGGCCGCCCTCGGGGCCGAGCCAGAAGCGGTCCTCGCCTCCGAAGGCGTTCATATGAAGGTTGTTCTGGCCCGAAGCGATAAACTCGCGATTGATCCAGCCGAAACTGAATCCTTCGGCCCCGGCCGCCGTGCTCGTCATGACCCGGCCCTGGAGGTCCGGGCTGACGACGACTCGGGCCAGGCCGTCCTGTCCGGAGAGGACAACGGCCCGAGTGTGGGCCTGCAGAAAGGCGACATCATCCTGGAAAAGAATGCCCTCTCCGGCCTTGGGCGTTTTTCCGCAAGCGGCCAGAAGAGCCGCAATGAGGAGCACAGACCATATTATGGACCTCATGGGACCTCCTTTCTTCGCGGCCCTTATTATCGACCAAAACGCGGCCCGACTCAACCATCGTCATTATTCCCAAAATTGCAATTAGAAAAACGCTATACCTGTCATCGCGAGCACCCAATGGGTGCGTGGCGATCCAGCCCTTGGGCTGTCCCGAGCCCGGCGAGGGATCTCATCATCCTACGGTGAGATCGCCACGACATCTTCGATGTCTCGCGACGACTTCGTCGGATTGCTTCGCTTCGCTCGCAAAGACAATTTTCTATCGGCAAATCTGGGATTGTTGACATCCTCAATCGGCCGGAGATAGATTAGGAACGCGAGGTGGTCATGAACAAGGTCGTCGACATCTATCTTCCCCTGGACAGCCGCCCCGCGGCGAACAAAGAGGTCTGGCCGGTGGCCATTCGGCAGACCGTCGAGCTCGTTCAGGTCATAAAGAAATGCGGCTGGAGGCCGAATATCCTCAACCCCGACAGGCCTGTCGCCAGTGTGGCCGAAGGCCTGCGGGTGATCAGGCGGGCCAAGGGCGAACGTTTCATCAACTTCCTGGCCGGCTGGGCCTATCCCGATTTCTCGGTCAGCCCGATGTGGCAGCTTCCGGCCGAACTCCCTAAACTGCTCCTCGGCAGCGCCATCCGGGATTTCCCGGGGAGCGTTGGATTGTTCGCCGCCGCCTCCGGGACGGCCCACGTCGGCATCAAAACCGACCGGCTGTTCATCGAGCGGTTCGAGAAGCACGATGATTACTCCGCCGCCCTGGACGCGTTTCTCAACCAAGGCGGCTATCATCCCCCCTACCCCAAGACCATCAAGGTCGAGGTCGGGGAGAGCCGGCGGAAAAAAGCCAAGAAGATCAAGGACAAGCTCAGCGGGTCCATCTACGGGGCCGTCGGTCCGCGCTCTATGCAGATGTGGAACAAGATATCGGAGGCGGACTTCCTTCGCTACTTCGGCATCGCCCGGGAGGGCTTCGACGGCCTCCGGCTCGCCAAGATGGCCGAAAAGGTCCCCGACAAGCGCGCCGAGCGGGCCGTGGACTTCCTCCTCCGCAAGGGAATGGACCTGCGGTTCGGCCCGAACCCGAAAAAGCAGCTGACCCGGGAAATGGTCGTCTTCCAGATGAAGGTCTATTTCGCCCTGCGCGAGCTCATCGAACAGTTCAGACTCGACTTCATCGGTGTCCAGGACCAGCTCGACTGGATCGAGCACTATCCGACGACAGACCTGACCCTCGGCCTCCTCAACAACAGGCTCCGGCCCGAATCCGACGGGACGACGGTGGTGGCGGCCACCGAGGCAGATGATACCGCGGCGCTGACCATGCAGCTTCTCAAGCTCATCAGCGGAGGCCAGCCCGTCGGGTTCAACGACTTTCGTTACTGGGACCCGGCCCAGGGCCTCTACTGGTTCGTCAATTCCGGCGCCCTCGCTCCCTTCTTTGCCTATGGGAGGAACGACTCTCTGTCAGGGTCCTGGTCAGAGCGCCAGACGCCGATGTATTTCAAGCAGGGCGGCGGGACCTGCTCGGTGGTCGTGCGCGTCCCGGGAGTGGTCACCTGGGCCCGTTTCTCCTACCGCAACCATAAGATCTACCTGGCGGCGGGGCGGGGCCTCACCGACGTGCCGAGCGAAAGACAATGGAAGGAACGGTCGCGGAAATGCAACCCCGAATGGCCGCATTGGTACCTCAAGCTCTGCGGCCGGGTCGAATGGAAGCTCAACTCCAACCATCCTATCACCGTCCTGGGGGATTACCTGGCCGACCTCAAGGCGGTCGCCGAAGAGCTGGGCATTCCCTTCGAATGCTATGACTACCGGACCCCGGAAGAGATCAAGCGCGGTGCTTCATTATGACGAGCCATCGCAGCGGATGAATTGAGATCCGCCCCGATTTCATTTATAATGGATTATCTCTTTAGCGATATCGGATTTCACCAAAAATAGGAGGAACTCATGAAAAAGCTTTCGATCTTGCTGTCTCTTCTTCTTGTCCTGTCCGCCTTCGCCGGCGCCGATGTCTATATCAAGTCCAAGACCCATACCGATGCCTTCGCCGTGATGGGTCAGAGTCAGCCGGCCAAGGACGAGACCACCGAGCAATGGCTCGGCGACGAAAAATTCGCCGCCATCACTCCGGCGATTACGATCATCGTCGACCTGAAAAAGAACATGCTCTACTGGGTCAACAACGGGAACAAGACCTACGTCGAATCTCCGCTCCCCTTCGACTTCACCAAGATCATCGACGCCCAGATGGCTCAGATGATGTCCCAGATGATGAAAATGACGGTGACGGTGACCCCCAACGGCCAGACCAAGACGATCGGCCAGTGGAAGTGCTCCGGCTACGATGTCGCCCTCAACATGATGATGATGCCGATGAATATGTCGGTCTGGGCTTCGACCGACGTCCCCTTCGACGTCGAGCAGTTCATGAAGCTCTACACCAACGTCATCAAGGCCACGATGCGGCTGGATGATGCCGCGGTCCAGGAGATGATGAAGGTCAAAGGCTACTGGATCGCCACCGACATGAATGCTGAGATCATGGGGGCGAAGATGCACAGCACGACGGAGGTTGTCGAGATCAGCAAAAAGACTCCCGACGCCTCCGTCTACACAGTGCCCGCGGGCTACACCAAGAAAGACAAACTGAGCATGGAGGAGATGCAGCAGCGCTAACCGCCGCCCCGCCGGCCGATTGTCACCGGGGTGCCGATCCGTCGGCCGCTGCCCCTCAGGATGACTTCTCTTCTGCTCGGGGGAAAGAGATGAGACGGGATTTTGCCCTAAAAATCACTGGACCCGCGGACAATTCCTCCCCTCCCCCGGGGAAAGAGGGCAAAGCTTAGAAAAGGAACTAAAAAAGGAGATTATTATAAAGAGGTCCTTCCGGTTATTCATCGCCTTTCTCTGCTTGTTTATCGTTCGCGCCGGGGCGGAGAGCGGGAGTTTCGCTCCCGCCGACGAGCCCGACCACATCGCCGTCCAGCACATCCTGATCGCCTTCAAGGGGTCCATTCCCAAGCCCACCGTGACCCGCAGCAAAGAGGAAGCGAAGACGCTGGCCCAGGAGGTTTTTGAACGGGCCAAAAAAGGAGAAGACTTCGACGCCCTGGTCAAAGAATACACCGACGATGAATATCCAGGGATTTATCGGATGTCTAATAAAGGGGTCACCCCGGACGCAAGCAAGCAGGAATATCCCCGGGAGGGGATGATCAAGAGCTTCGGGGATGTCGGTTTCTCCCTCCCCGTCAACGGCATCGGGATGGCCGAATACCATCCTCAAAAGAGCAAGTACGGCTGGCATATCATCAAAAGGATCGAGTGAGGGTGGATAAGGTCGGCCGGCTGAACCCGATCATCGAGACACTCCGGAGCGACCCGGGCCGCATTCAGAAGATCTTCATCCAGGAGGAGCGGGGGCCTCACAAGATCGCCGAGGTCATCCGGCTGGCTAAAGAACGGGGTATCCCACTCCATTTCGTCCCCCGGCGCAAGCTCGACCTCATCTCCTCTGACCATCAGGGGGCGCTGATCCTCCTGGCGGCCAAGGGGTTCAGTCCCCTCGAGGATATTCTGGCCGGCGCCGGAAATTCCTTCCTTGTTCTCCTCGACGAGATCGCCGATCCTCAGAACCTGGGCGCCATCCTCCGCAGCGCCGAGTGCGCCGGGGCCGACGGGATCATCCTTCCCCAACGCCGCTCGGCCGGTCTGACGGACGCGGTCATGGAGGTTTCGGCCGGAGCGGCCGAGCATCTCAAGATCGCCCGGGTGACCAACCTCGGCCGGACCATGGACGATCTCAAAGAGCGGGGCCTCTGGCTCGTGGGCGCCGAGGGGGGGCAGGAGGAATATTGGACCGATTTCGATTACACCGTCCCCGTCGGCATTGTCCTGGGTTCCGAGGGCCGGGGGATGCGACGCCTGGTCCGGGAGAAATGCGACAAGGTCCTCTCTATCCCTCTTTTCGGCCGGATCAACTCCCTGAACGTGGCCGCCGCGGCCGCCGTCTTCTTCTTCGAGGTCGCCCGCCAGCGTCACCACCTTAAGCATTAGGGGACGTCCCCATTTCGCACTTCATTCTTGTTGACCAAGGCGAGGGATGGATGGCGAGAAGCCCGTCGACGACTGAGCGGGCACTCCTTATTTCGGCAAGGCGAGGGCCTGTTGGTGACAAACCCGTTTGAGGGCGTAGCGGGCAAGGATCTCCTCTGAAGGAGGAGAGAGCGGAGCCCGAAACCGAGCCGCCTTTGGCTCGCCGGGACAAAGGCGGCGTGGTTTGGAGCCAATTGGCCCGAGCCTCCCTTGACTTGAGTTCGCTCAAGTCTATAGAATGAGGGCGTCAATAGCACCGTTTCCACGGGATGCCATGAGCAAAGAACAGGATTTCTATCAACTGGAAAAGAATATCCTCAAGCTGAAAAAGGAGATCGAGGACCTCGAAACCTCCGAGGATCCCGCCCCGGAAGAGAAGATCTCCGAACTCCGTGGCCGGATCGAGAAGGAATGGGTCCGGATCAGCCCCCGGTTGACCGCCACCCAGATCGTCCAGGTCGCCCGTCATCCGCAGCGGCCCTACACCCTGGATTACATGGCCAGCCTGGTCGAGGACTTCACCGAGATGCACGGCGACCGCCGTTTCGCTGATGACCCGGCCATCGTCGCGGGCCTGGGTTTCTACAAGGGGAAAACCACCGCCTTCATCGGCCATCAGAAAGGCCGGACGACGCGCGAGAGGATCGCCCGCAACTTCGGCCAGCCCAACCCGGAAGGATACCGCAAGGCCCTCCGGGTGATGAAGACGGCGGAGAAATTCGGCTTCCCCATTGTCACCCTGATCGATACCCCCGGCGCCTATCCCGGGATCGGCGCCGAGGAGCGCGGTCAGGCCGAGGCCATCGCCCACAACCTCAGGGAAATCTCGACCCTGCGGGTGCCCGTCGTCGTCGTCATCATCGGCGAGGGCGGGAGCGGTGGGGCCCTGGCCATCGGCGTCGGCGATACCGTCATGATGCTCGAAAACTCGTTCTATTCGGTCATCTCCCCGGAGGGCTGCGCGGCCATCCTCTGGAAGGACCAGAGCGCCGTCTCCCAGGCCGCCGAGAGCATGAAGATCCGCGCCCAGGACCTCCTCGAGCTCGGCATCATCGACAAGATCATCCCCGAGCCGCCCGGCGGGGCCCACATCGATCCCGAGTGGACGTTCAGGACGGTGGACAAACACATCAGCCAGGCCCTGAAGAAGCTCGAAACAAAGCCCGTGGAGGAAATGCTCGAGGAGAGGTACCAGAAATTCCGCAAGATGGGAGTCTTCACAGAAAAGTGAGCGAGGGAAAACCGGATAAACAGACCGTTTCCGCGATCAAGGGAACCCACGATATCCTTCCCCGGGAAGCCAGAACCTGGCAGCTGGCCGAGGCCGCCGCCAAGGCCACTTTTGAGCTCTACGGCTACCGGGAGATCCGCACGCCCGTCTTCGAGGCCACGGAACTGTTCGAAAAAGGCACCGGCCAGACATCCGACATCGTCCAGAAGGAGATGTACACCTTCACCGATAAGGGCAGCCGCTCCCTCACCCTCCGGCCGGAGTACACCCCGTCGGTCGTCCGGGCCATCATCGAACACCGGCTCGACCTCAAGCCCGACCCCATGCGTTACTATTTCATCGGTCCGATGTTCCGCTTCGACAAGCCCCAGAAGGGCCGTTTCCGCCAGTTCCACCAGGTCGACATCGAGGTCTTCGGCGAGAACGACCCGGCCATCGACGCCGAGATCGTCGAGATGGCCGACCACCTCCTGAAGAAGCTCGGGGTGACGGAGACGGAGACCCTGGTCAACTCGGTCGGCTGCCGGGAATGCCGCCCCGCCTATCTCCGGGAGCTGAGCGCCGCCGCCGCGGCCGTCGAGCCCTCCCTCTGTCCCGACTGCCGGAGGAAAGCGTCGACCAACCCGCTGCGGATCTTCGACTGCAAGCTCGAATCATGCCGGACGCTGGCCCATCGCTTCCCCGAGATCACCGGATATCTCTGCCTCGAATGCGCCGAGCATTTCGAGAAGTTCCGCTCCTACCTCGACCTCTACCGCATCCCCTACCGGATCGAGCCGCGCCTCGTCCGGGGCATTGATTACTACACCAAGACCACCTTCGAGATCACGACCGCCAAGCTCGGTGCCCAGAACGCCGTCCTCGGCGGCGGCCGGTACGACGACATGATGAAGGATTTCGGCGGCCCGGATATCTGCGGCATCGGTTTCGCCATGGGTGTCGAGCGGCTCCTCTCGATTGCCAAGCTGGGGCCGGGGCCGGATAGGTTTGCCTATATTGCGTACATGGGAGATGATGCCAAAAATGAGGCTATTGCCCTCGTTCGACTCTTGAGGCAAAACAACATCGAATGCTTGATCGAGTTCAAAGAGCAAGGTCTCAAGACTCAGCTCGGCCGGGCGAACAAACTCGGAGCGTCCTGGGCCCTGATCATCGGCGAGGAAGAAATCCGCAAGGGACGGTATCAACTCAAGGACATGAAGACGGGCACCCAGACCGAAGCCGCAAAAGAGGACATTCTGACGATCCTCGGCGGGAGCTAATCCCGGAGAAGAGAGACCCATGAGTCATCCGCAGAAACGGCAGCGGACAATCTACTGCGGCCTCCTCCGGCCGGAGCATGAAGGCCAGGAGGTCACCCTTTTCGGTTGGGTCCAGCGGCAGCGGGATATGGGGAACCTCCTCTTCATCGACCTCCGAGACCGGGAGGGTCTCGTTCAGGTCGTCTTCTCTCCCGATAAGCCGGACCTCCTCGAGGCGGCCAAGAAGCTCCGGCCGGAGCATGTCGTCGCCGTCAGCGGAGTGGTCCGGAAAAGAGAACTAAAATCCGTCAATAAAGATATGGCCACCGGCGAAGTGGAGGTGGAAGCCCGAGAGATTAAGCTTCTCAATGTCTCCAAAGTCCCACCCTTCCAGGTCGCCGACCCGGTCCAAGCTTCGGAAGATCTCCGGATGAAGTATCGCTACATCGACCTCCGCCGCCCTTCGAAACAGCGCGCTATCCGCCTCCGCCACGAAGCCGCCCTGCGAACCCGCAACTATCTGAGCGGCCGGGGATTCCTGGAGATCGAAACACCCTTCCTGACCAAGTCCACGCCCGAAGGCGCCCGGGACTACCTCGTCCCCAGCCGCATCCATAAGGGCCGGTTCTACGCCCTCCCTCAATCGCCCCAGATCTTCAAGCAAACACTGATGATCTCCGGGTTCGACCGCTACTTCCAGGTCGTCCGCTGCTTCCGGGACGAGGACCTGCGGTCGGAGCGGCAGCCGGAGTTCACCCAGATCGATATCGAGATGAGCTTCGTCGACCGCGAGGACGTCTTTTCCCTCGTCGACGGAATGCTGGCCGCCATTTTCGAGATCATCGGAGAGAAGGTAAAGACGCCTCTCCCCCGGCTCACCTTCCGAGAGAGCCTGGAAAAATACGGCACCGACAAGCCGGACCTGCGGATCAAGGTTGAGATCACGGACCTCACGGTCGAAGCCTCCGGATCCCATTCCGAAGTCATCCGCAAGATCCTCGGCGCGGGGGGAACACTGAAGGGGTTGAAGGTTCCTGGAGCGGCCGGCCTTTCCCGGAGCCAACTCGACAGGATCGGCCAGAAGGCCCAGGAGCTCGGCGCCAAGGGGGTCATCTGGCTCAAGAAACAGGAAGGTTTCCGGTCGTCGCTCAAGCTCGAGGAAGCGGAGGCGCGTTTGATCTGGGAGAAGATGCAGGCCCGGGATGAGGACCTTGTCCTCCTCGTCGCTGACCGGCCCGAAACCGCGCTTCCCGTCCTCGGGTATTTCCGGAAGGAACTCCTCCAAGGACAGGCTGAGAAAGGTTTCTCTTTTATCTGGGTGACGGATTTCCCATTGTTCGAGTGGAGCGACGAGGAGAAAAAGATCGTCTCTGTCCACCACCCCTTCACCTCTCCGCTCGCCGAGGACATTCCGCTTCTCGATTCCGAGCCCCTGCGGGTGAGGGCGAGAGCCTATGACGTCGTCTGCAACGGCTACGAGATCGGCGGCGGGTCCATCCGGATCCACGACTTCACCCTCCAGCGCAAGATCTTCGGCCTTCTGGGCCTTAGCGAAAAGGAGACCGAGGAGAAATTCGGCTATTTCCTGGAGGCCCTCGGCTACGGAACGCCGCCGCACGGCGGGATCGCCATGGGCTTTGACCGCATCGTCATGCTCCTGGTCGGCGAAGAATCCATCCGCGAGGTCATCCCCTTCCCCAAGACGACCAGCGCCATCTGCCTGCTCACCGGCTCGCCATCGGAGGTGGGCGAGAGGCAGCTCGACGAGCTCGGCCTCAAGCTCAAGAAGTAATTTCTTTGCTATTGAGGGCTCCTCATGGCGCTGCGGGTCCCCGCGAATAATGACCCCCTCCTCCCGACCTCCTCCCACCAGGGGAGGAGGATAATTGATCTGATTGTCCGCGCCCCCCCGATGGAAATTGGGGAGGATGTCTCCTAGGATGTCTACTTGGTTCCCCGAAGTCCAAAGAAATCAGACGAGTTGTTTCTGGAGTTCCTGCTGGTGGAGCAATCCTGTGAATTGTCCGCTCGATTTCTGCCAGAGGAAAGTTGATTCAATTGTCCAATTCACTCCTCCCCCCTGGTGGGGGAGGATAGAGGAGAGGGGGGATTTTCATTGACTCTCAAAGCGCTTCCGGATAATCTTTTTTTATGGTCGGCACCAAATAAGACAAAAACGGCGGCACTGCACATAGCTTAATATTAAAATCTTGTTACGGAAAGGAGCTCAGATGAAAAAACAAACGTCATTCCAAGACCGCAGAAATTCCTGCTTCCTGGTTTTGATGACCATCATGCTCGTGCTCGCCGGCGCGGCGTCGGCGGAGACGACGGCCATCCGCGCCGGGAATCTGATCGATCCCTCCGCCGGAACCGTCGCCAAGAACCAGGTCATCCTGGTGAAGGACGGCAAGATAGCCGAGGTGGGACCCAAGGTGGACATCCCGGCCGGCGCCGAGGTCATCAACCTGACGAACGCCTGGGTGATGCCGGGGCTCATGGACGGGCATACCCATATCACACTGGACTTTGACATGAGCTCGGGTTTCGACACCATATACCTCAGGGAAAGCTCGGCCATGCGGGCCCTGCGGGGACTGCGGACGGCCCAGGACATTCTCCAAGTCGGCTTCACTGTCGTCCGGGACGTGGGTAACGACGCCAACTATGCGGCGGTCGATATCCGCGACGCCATCCGGAAAGGCTGGTTCACCGGGCCGACCGTTCTGACCACGGGCAAGATCATCGCTCCCTTCGGCGGCCAGACCCGTCGCGTGACGCCCGAGCAGGGCCGCTTCTGGCTGTTCGAATACATTGACGCAGACACCGTTGACGAAGTCCGAAAAGCCGTCCGGCAGAACATCTACTACGGCGCGGACGCCATCAAGCTCGTCTCCGACAACAGCGCTTTCTACTATACAGTCGAGGAAATCCGGGCGGCGTCCGAGGAAGCCCATGCGGCCGGCCTGGCCGTCTCCGTCCACGTCATGGGCGGGGAGGCGGCGCGAAACGTCATCCTCGGCGGCGCCGACTCGATCGAGCACGGCTTCTATCTTTCTGATGAGCTTCTCCAGCTCATGAAGGAGAAGGGCACCTGGCTGCTGGGAACCGAATTTCCTCAGGCCCATCTTGAGAAGCTCGACCCGGCAGGGACTATGGGACAGGCTAAGGAGGAAGCGGCCAAGTATATAGACCGGCTCAGGAGGGCCTACAAAATCGGCCTGAAAATGGCCTTCAGCACCGACAGCGTATCCAACCTTCCGGGCAAGAACCGGGGCGATATGATGCTCGATTACCTGGACATGTGGGATGCGGCGGGTGTGCCGCCGGCCGCGACGCTGAAAGCGATGACGACAGACGCCGCGGAGTTCCTGAGGATAAGCAAAACCCGGGGGACAATCGCCAAGGGCATGGCGGCCGATATCATCGCCACCCCGGCCGATCCTTTGGAGAACATCCAGGCCCTGCGTCAGGTCAGCTTCGTGATGAAGGACGGGAAGGTCGTCAAGCACACCCAATAGGGCTCGCTGCCTATTTTGTGACCGGGGCGACGGCCGCGTTGTAGACCGTCTTGCTCTCGCTGTTTTGGAGAAATAAGACAACCGACAGGTTTTCCCGATCAATTCGGCTGTGTCTCTCGGAGAAAGTGAAGGCTCTTTCGTTCTCGACCTCATCGAGCCGGGCTTCGGCATCGGCTTCCGCCTGCATGATGCTGAACCGGGTGCTCCCCCCCTTCGCCGTCGCCGCGTCCAGGGTCACGAAATCGCGGACCACCAGCTTGTGGAAATAGAGGCCGTTCGAGCCGAGGTACTTCTCCTCCTTCTGGACAAGGACAATATGGTAATCGGCTCCAGGGAGTTCCTTATCGGCCGAAAATTTGACCTGGACGCTATCGCCCGAGATGCGGGCGCTCACCTTGAGCTTCACTTCAGGGGCGGCGAAGACGCGCTCGTTGACGGCGGCCGCATACTCTTTATACTTCTCCTGGGCCATGGGCCGCTGTCCGCCGCCTCCTCCTTTCTTCTCGCCGTCGAAGAAGGTCGTAGGCGTGCTGTTCACTCCGTAGAAGAGAGCGCGGCCCCGTGAAGCTTTGTTCGTCATCGGGTCCGGCCGGGGGATCGGCAGATGATACACCAGGACGGCCAGGTGCTGACGCTCATATCCTTCGATCAGCCCGTCGAACCCCAGGTCGGCCGCCACGCAGGGAGGGCACTCGGACCCGGTGAAGAGCTCCGCCAGGACGGCTTTCCCTTTCCAGGACCCCGCCTCGGGCTGGAACGGCTCGGGATGAAACGGGAGCTCGCGCTGGCGCGCTTCCAGCTTGTCGGCAAACCCCGCGCCGGACTTGTGGACTTTCTCCCATAGTTCTCTCGCCTTGACGTAGGCGTCCTCGTAGTTCTCGACGGCCGCCTCGAAATAGGCCTCTAAAGCCTCTTTATCCCGTCCCAGCTTATCCTGGGTCCTGCCCAGAGTGTAATAGAACATTTTTTCCGGCCGGCCCCCGTTCTTCCGGAAGTCCTCCAGCGCCTGCATGGCCCGCTCGGGCTTTCCCTCATTGAGAAAGGCCATCGCCAGGGCGATATAAAAATTGGGCAGGTTCGACTTGAGATAGGCCTGCTGCTGGGGCGGGCTCGTCTTCAGGAATTCCGGGTCGGAGGCGGCTCTGTGAGCCTCGGCCATATACTGCTCGACGGCCTGGGTGACCTTCTTCTTGTCGAATTTGGCCAGGTTTTTGTGCTGAAGGATATCCAGGCTGTAAGTGAAGTAATACAGGGGCCGCTGAGCTGACTGACTGGATTCCAGGACGGAGCGCTGCAGGTCGAGGATGGTTTCGAGCTTGTCGGCCATCTCGACCTTGACGCCGAGGATCTGGTTGTCGATCATCAGGCGGTACTGGCTCTCGGGATAGGCCGCCTTGATCCTCTCCAACTCCTTGAGCCGGGCGGCGAGGTCCTCGATCCGCAGGGCTCTGACCAGCTCACGGTATTCGGGGGGCCTCTCCGCCTGCGTCCCGGCCTGGAGAGCGGCAGATAAGGCGGCCAATACAAAGCAAAGAACAACGATTGTCCTTATCCGAATCTTAAATCGAACCATAGGCACGCCTCCCGGGAAGATTTCCCTGTCGAGCCCTTCAAAGGGCTCGCTCTTTTAGAAGAGCAGACCTCCAGGCCAGACTAATCCTATAAGAGAACTGAGAAACGGTCAAGAATTCTAGCGATACTCAGATTTGCCATTAGTAGCCTGTCCTTGCGAGCGTAGCGAAACCAACAAGCGGGAAGCCGCATGAGATCGCCACGCACCCAACGGGTGCTCGCGATGACAGGCATACCGTTTTCTTGTCGGCAATTTCGGGGCGCTATCTGTCGGCCAGGGCGTAGGTCATCAGATAGGCCAGGCAGGACACCTTCTCTATCATCTCTCCGCTGGCCTTGTCCACGCTGTCTCCGGTTTGGTGATAATCGTCGTGCATGCTGGTGATGACAAAGACCCAAGGGATCTTGGCGAAGGCAAAGGAGGCGTGATCGCTCCCTCCCATGCCGCGCGCCATATCCTCGCCGGATTCCCGGAGATAGAGGTCGAGCCCGACGTACTGATCGACGTTCCTGATTACATCGGCCAATCCGGCGCCCGCCGAGAACGAGACCGGCAGGAAGTTAGCCGGTTTGAGCTTCTTGAAAACCTCGTTCTCGACCGGGATGTTCATCATCCGGGCCATCCGCGTCAGGCCCCTTTCGTCATAGGGCCGGCTGATCATGTCCATGTTGAAATAAGCGACGGTCTTATCCAGGGGGTAGAGGGGGTTCATCACATAATAGCGGGAGCCGAGGAGCCCCTCCTCTTCGCCCGTCCAGAGGCAGAAGACGACCGTCCGCTTGGGCTTCTCCGGGTTGGTGGCGAAAGCCCGGGCCAGGTTGAGGACGCCGACCGAACCGGAGCCGTTGTCGTCGGCCCCGTTGTAAACGTAGGCTCCGCTCGAGCCCAGGTGATCGAGATGGGCCCCGACGACGACCACTTCGTTCTTCAGCTCGGGATCGGAGCCTTCGATATACCCGATCACATTCTGGCAGCGGACCAGTTTCGTCTCGGCCGTGGTAGTGACGCTCAGGCGGGTTCCGGGAAGCTCCATCGAAGCCGGCTTGAGCGTGGTATCGATCTTCTGCTTCAGGTCCTCGACCTTCTGGCCGGCGCCCTCCAGGATGGCGTTGGCCATCTCGTAGCTGATGGTGATCACGGGCGACCCATCCCAGGGCATCCGCTGGGTAGCGCCGGGAAGCGAAAGGCGACGGCGGACCCGCTCGATGATCGGCCGCTCGTCGGAGACGGGCCGCGGCCTGGACAGGCTGTTGGCCATCTCGCTGTCGTTGACCGAGATCTGCACCTGCAGGATGGCGGCCGGGCCAAGCTTGGAGATTTCCGCGGTCTTGTTGAAGCCGCCGCCGCCCCGGCGGAACCTCATCATCGGTGAGGGCTGGGCGTACTTCTCTTTGAGCTCCTTATCCTTCTGGAAGGGGGAGTCCGGATTGTCCTTGCCGGGGGCCTCGGTCAGGATCATCACGATCTTGCCCTTGACATCGAGGTTCTTGAAATCGTCGTAGGCGGCCTTTTTTTCCGTGATCCCGTAGCCGGCGAAAACGACGGGCGCCGTGAGCGTATCGGACCCCGGCATCATCCCCATGAAATCTACCCCCGACTGGAAGGTGCGTGTCTTGCTGAGGGCGCCCAGCTTGAGGTCGAGGCTGACCTCGGTGGATGAATCGGTGGTTTCCTTCAGGGCGAATTCCTGGAGATAGCTTCTCTCGGGCAGGGTTTGACGCGTCTGTTCCCCGAAGAACATGGCCCGCGTCATCGGCCCCATTCCCGGCTTGTCGCCGCCCGGTTTGATCTTCCAGAGCCCGAACATGGAGGCGGCGTATTCGGCGGCCAAGTGATATCCTCTGGTCGTCGTTTCCCGGCCTTCCATCAGGTCGGAAGCGATGTAGGTGAGCATAGTGATGGAATCCTTGGCCGTGATGGATTCGAACCCGACCTTCATCTTGTCCATAACGGCCTGGGGTTTCTCCACCAGGACCAGGTTCTTCTGGATGTCTTCAGTCTGGGCCTGTTCTTTCTGCGGGGGCGGCGTTTGGGCGCTTAACCCGAGGACCAGGCAGAAGGCCAGAAGAACGGCAAGAAAGGTCTTTTTCATGAATCTCTCCTTCTCTTTGAAAAACGCTTTGGATTTAGATTTATGCTTAGACAGAAACATAGGCTATAAGATAATTTTGACGCAGTCGCGGCCACGTTTCTTCCCTATATTTCTAATTTTTCTCTCTCGCCGCCTGACCTTTACGGAGTCTTCGGTTCCTCTCCCGTCAGCGGGTCGCGCAGGCTGATCCGGTGGACTTTTCCGAATTTGTCGAGGGGACCGGCCAACTTTTCCCCGCCCTTGTTGCAGGGTTCCCAGTCGCCGACGATCATGACGGCCATTTTGTCCGGATGGACGTACTTCTTGGCCACCTCCAAAACTTTTTCCTTGGTCACGCTCTCGACCTTGCTCCGGTACGTTTTATAATAGTCCATCGGCTTGCCCTGCATCTCGAGCAGGGCAAAACTGGACATGGTCGCCTGGGGAGATTGGAAATTATCGGAGAAGCTCTCCAGGTAATAGCTGACCGCCGTCTCCAGCTCATCCGCCGAGACCGGCTCCTTCCGGATTCCATCCATTTCCTTTAAAATCAAGGAGATGGCATAGCCGGCCGTGGCCGACTTCGTCTGGACGTAGCCGGAAAAGGTGCCCGGAAATCCCCAGGTGTAGGTGAATCGGCTGCCCTGGTTGTAGGATAGGCCCTCGTCGGACCGCACCTTGGTGGTGATCCGCGAGGTGAAACTCCCGCCGCCGAGGATGAAGTTCATCACCTGGACGCCGAAGTAATCGGGGTTGGTGTCCTCGATCCCCAGATGGCCGAGGCTGATGTATCCCTGGTTGATCTCCTTCTGGATGAAATAGACGCCGGGCTCAAACGGGGGGAACTGCTTGGGGGAGGCCGGGATGGTCAGGTTTTTATTCTTCCAGCCTGCGGTCATCTTGCCGATCCTGTTGACCAGGTCTTTCTTGTTGAAATCGCCGGCGGCCGCCAGGATAATGTTTTTGGGAAAGAAATATTGGCCGTGAACCGCTTTGAGGTCGATGGCCAAGATTCCCTCGTATGTTTTTTGGGTCGGCTGTCGGGTCAAAGGATGATCGCCGTAAAGGAGTCGGGCATACTCCCGGGAGAGGACGGCGCTGGGTTGGTCGTTGGCCTGGCGGAGCCCGTCGATGAGGCGGGCCCGGCTGAGCTTGAGGGCGTCCTCCCTGAACTCCGGGTTCATCAGGACGTCGAAAAAGAGGTCGAGCCCTTCGTCGAGGTCTTTGCTCAGGATGAACAGCGAGAGTGTCGACGTCCGTTCGCCGACGGAGAACGAGAGAGATCCGCCGAGGAAGTCGATCCGCTCCTCGATGGTATCTCCCGGCTTGGTCTTGGTGCCGCCCTTGATCAACGTGTCGCCCATCACCGAGCCGAGACCTGCCTTGTCCTCGGGAACATAGAGGTCGCCGAAGTTGACCAGCGCGGAAATGGTGAAGAGCGGCAGGCTGTTGTCCTCTTGGATATAGGCCCGGAGGCCGTTGTTTAACTCGAGGCGATAAGCCTTCGGGTCGGGAGGTTCGAACTTGAGGGGAGGGAACTTCAGGTCGGCGGGCTTCTCCGCCTGGCCGAATCCGGAGCCAAGCCCCAAGATACAAAGTGTTATGATCAGGCAGATGGTCTTTTTCATGGTCGTCCTCCTCCCCTACCGCTCCATCTTCCTCGTGTAGATGGCTGCGAGGCTGTTGTCTTTGACGAAGTATTGAGCCGCTACGCGCCGGATGTCCTCGTTGGTCACTTTTTTCAGCGCCTCAAGGTCGGTCTTGAGCGACCTCCAGCCGCGGTTGAGCTCGGCCCGGCCGGCCCGGGAGGCGAGGCCCATCGCACTCTGCAGACTGCGCAGGAACATCGCCTCGGAGCGGTTCTGGGCTTTCTGGATCTCTTCTGGAGTCAATCCGTCCTTTTTGATCTTCTCGACCTCGGCCCAGATCTCTCTTTCCAGGTCCTCGGGCTTAACACCCTTATCCAGGCGCGGCGTCGCGCTGAACTGGAAAGCGCCCACATACCACTGCGGCCGGCTGAAGGCGGAAACGCTGACGGCCATTTCCTTTTCCTTAACCAGGATTTTATAGAGCCGTCCGGTCCCCCCTCCTCCCCCGCGGCCGCGAAACCTGCCACCGCCGCCTCCCGAACCCAGGGCGTCAGCCAGAACGGCAAGCGGCGCCGTGTCGGGATGGCCGTCGGGCGGCGTGTGGAACATCATCCGCAGGCTGGTGGGCGCGGGCCCCTCGCCGTAGAGCCTTTTCTCGCTGTACTGCGGCGGCTCAGAGGTCCGGATCGGCTCGAGGGCCGGTCCCTTGGGAATGCGGCCGAAATATTTCTCGGCCTGGGCGATGATGGCGGCAGGGTCAAAGTCGCCGACATAGATCACCACGGCGTTGTTCGGGACGTAATAGGTGTCGTGGAAATCGATCATGTCCTGCTTGGTGATCTTGCGGAGGTCGTCCATCCAGCCGAGAACCTCCCAGTGGTAGGGAGAGGCGGCGAAGAAGGCGGCGTCGAGCTGTTCGCCGAACAGAAATCCGGGCCGGTTCTCGCTCAACCGGCGCTCCTCCATAACGACATCCTTCTCCGAATAGAACTCGCGGAAATAGGCGTTGATCATCCGGTCGGATTCGAGCCACATCTGGAGCTCGACCTTGTTGGAAGGGAGGGTCACATAGTAGCCGGTGACTTCATTCGAGGTCGAGGCGTTGAGTCCCGTGCCCCCGTTTTTCATGTAGAGCTCCCAGAGCTCGTCCTTGACGACGTATTTTTTCTCCGCCTGGACGAGCTCATCGACTTCCTTCTGCCACTGGGCGATCTTGTCTCTGTCGCCCCCTTCGGGCTCCCAGAATTTCTGGCGGTAGATCTTGTCCATGAGCTCGTCGATCCGGCGGTCAAGGGCCGCGTCCGCTTCAAAGTCGTTGACACCCATCTGTTTCGTCCCCTTGAACATCATGTGTTCGTGGAGATGGGCGATCCCGGTGATGCCGGGCCGCTCGTTGATCGAGCCGACCTTGAAATAGACATGGCAGACGACCCGCGGTACCCCGGGCTTCTGGATCATCAAGATCTTCAGCCCGTTGTCCAGGACATGCTCCTTGACGTCGAGAGTGACCTCGGTCGCGACGACGAGCGAGAGCGTACCCAGAAAGACGGTCAGAGCAATGGCAGTGCGTTTCATTCCTTCGGCCTCCTTTGAGAAGCGTCATTATACGCCACGGGGAAGGCTGAGACAACCGGGTATATCGAGTCAAAAAGTTCCCCTCTCCCTGGAGAGGCCGTGTCACCATGTCATTGCGAGAGAGCGAAGAGATCGAAGCAATCTCATGGGAATTATGAGGATAGGATGGAATTAAGGGGACACTAATCTTAATTCACGCAACCTGTTGAGAGTGCAGAATTAAGGTTAGTGTCCCCTTAATTCGGAAGTCACTCGCCCGGGATGACGGCGATGGCGGAGGCGACGGCGCCGCGGCCGGTTTCGAGATTCCGGATGACCAAGCGGCATTGGTACTTGCCAGGAGAAAGTGAGAAAGATGCGCCGAAGGAAAATAGCTCTCCCGTGAGGGTATAGGTTTTTTTCTCGTTTCTGCTGAGGGTCACGATATTCTCTTTGTCGTCGAAAACAACCGCCACAAACTCCGACTTCCCCGCCAGCACCTCCCGGATCTTTTCAACGGGGATCTGCGCCGCCAGGCAGAGGTTTCCCTTTGCTCCGCCCGGGCAAGGCACGACCTTCAGGAGAAAGCGGACCGGCGTCTGGAAGAGGGGCTCTTCGCTCAACGCCAGGTCTACGAGATGGAGCATCTTTTCTACATCGTTGTATTCTGAGAAAGGCTTGGGATTGAAGTAGCCCTTTTGGGCATGGACTTCAAGCCCGGGGCGAGTGACCTCGACCTTGATCTTATGGTAGGCGCCGTCCCAATTGTCATCGACATAATAACCCAGGACATAGTAGCATCCGGTCAGGTCCTGGATTTTCTCGATGTGCTTCTCGTAGTTGCTGATATTGCCGAAGTATTT
>DATKXS010000143.1:0-7850 GCA_035528895.1 Candidatus Desulfaltia sp. | reverse complement strand
ATCAGCCCTATCCCCTGCTGCGGCGGCCGTTGAGCATCCACGCGCGGGAGCGGGACGGCGTCGAGATCTTCTTCACCCGGGCCGGGGTGGGGACGGCCATCCTGGCGGATAAAAAGCCCGGAGAAATGCTCGACATCCTCGGGCCTCTGGGAAAAGGATTCGTCCTGCCCAGGGTACCAAAGGGAAAAACGTTTTGCCTTGTCGGCGGCGGCCGGGGGATCGCCCCGCTCTATTTCCTGGCGCGGGAGCTTCAGGCGAAAGGCGGCCATCCGCGGGTCTTCTACGGCGGAAAGACCGAGGCCGATCTGCCTCTCCTCCAGAAATTCGCTGCCCAAAAGATGGAGGTTTTTATCTCCACGGATGACGGTTCGCTCGGTTTTCCCGGGTTGGTCACGACCATGCTCGAGAAGGAACTGGCTCGGTCGGCCCCGCCGGCCTGGGTCTGCGCCTGCGGTCCCGACCCGATGATGAAGAGGATCGCCGAGATCGCGACGGAGCGCAAGATCCCCGCCCAGCTCTCCCTCGAATCGATCATGGGCTGCGGGATCGGGGCCTGCTGGGGCTGCGTCCGGAAGGTCCTGAGGGGCGGCAGCGCCGAGTGGGTGAAGATCTGCGAGGAAGGCCCGGTCTTCGAAGCCTCAGAGATCATCTGGGGAGAAAAATGGGATGAATAAAACGAAGACGCCCGACCTCTCCGTCGACCTGGGCTTTCTGAAGCTTCGTAACCCGGTGATCGCGGCCGGCGGCACATTCGGCTACGGCCTCGAGTTCAAGCCTTTCGTCGACCTCGACAGGCTGGGTGCGATCGTCGTCAAGGGGCTCTACCTCAACCCACGGCCGGGAAACCCGCCCCCGCGCCTGGCCGAATCGGCGAGCGGGCTGATCAACGCCATCGGGCTGCAGGGAATCGGTGTCCGGGCGTTCTGCGATGAGATCCTGCCGCAGCTCGAAGGCCTCAAAACGCCGCTCATCGTCAACGTCTGCGGGGAGACGGACGAGGAGTATGCGGCCGTTATCGATTTCCTGAACAAGGACGGCCGGATCGACGCTTATGAGCTCAACATCTCCTGCCCGAACGTGGAGAAAGAGGGGCGCTGCCCGGCGCTCAGTCCCGACCACACCTACTCGCTCGTCAAGCTCGCCAGGGAAACGAGCCGGAAGCCCCTGATCACCAAGCTCTCCCCGAACGTGACGGACGTCGTCAGCGTGGCCCGGGCGGCCGAAGAGGCGGGCTCGGATGCCGTCTCCCTGATCAACACGCTCCTGGCCATGGCCGTCGACGTGGAGACGCGCCGGCCCCGGCTGGCCAACACTCTCGGCGGGTTGAGCGGCCCGGCCGTGAAGCCCATCGCCCTGCGGATGGTCTACCAGGTGGCCTCGGCCCTCCAGATCCCGGTCATCGGGATGGGCGGGATCATGACCGGCCGGGACGCCCTCGAGTTCCTGATCGTCGGCGCCCGGGCGGTGGAGGTCGGAACGGCCAATTTCGTCGACCCCGGAGCGTCGGTGCGGATCATCAGGGAAATCCAAGAATACTGCCGGGAAAAAGGCATCGCCAGGGTCCGAGACATCATCGGTACGCTGAAAACCGAAGGCGCATGAAAACCCTTATTATCACCCTCTCCCCAACCCTCTCCCATCGAAGGGAGAGGGAGGACGAAAATCAGGAAGCAGAGGACAAGAGTCAGGGGGAGAGGGGGGATGAGAATCATGGGGAGAAGCGGGGACGAGAGTCAGGGGGAAGAACGTTATGCGAATCAAAAGGAGACCAAATCGAGAACGAGACGGCGTCCATCGATAAGGGCGAGAAAGGAATGAAATGGATAATAAAGAGCGATTGAAAGACAGAATAATCATCGCCCTCGATGTCGGGACGAAGCGGGAAGCCCTGGCGCTGGCCGGAGAGCTCAAGGAAGCCCGCGTCTTCAAGATCGGGATGGAGCTGTTCACGGCCGAGGGCCCGGCGCTCCTCGAGGAGGCCATCGCAATGGGCAAAAGGCCGTTCCTCGACCTCAAGTACCACGACATCCCCAACACCGTCGGCGGGGCGGTCCGGTCGGCCGTGCGGCACCGTGTCCATATGCTCACGCTTCACACCTCGGGCGGCAAAGAGATGATGGCCGCAGCCGCTCAGGCAGCCCAGGAGGAATCCGCCATAACGGGAAAAGAGAGGCCGATCCTCCTCGGCGTCACGGTCCTGACGAGCCTTAAGGACGAAGAGCTCCGTCGGATCGGCTTCGCCCACGCTGTGGGCGATCAGGTCCTCAGGCTGGCCGTCCTGGCTAAAGATTCAGGGCTGGACGGAGTGGTCTGTTCCCCCCACGAGATCGAAATCATCAAGAGAGAATGCGGCGGCGATTTCCTCGTCGTCACTCCCGGGATCCGGCCCGCCTGGGCGGCGGCCCAGGATCAGAAGCGGATCATGACCCCTGCCCAGGCGATCGGCAAGGGGGCGGATTATCTGGTTATCGGGCGGCCTATAACAGGGGCGCCTTCGCCCCATGAGGCCTTTCTCAGGATTCTTGCCGAACTGGGATAGGCTTAGAAAAACGCCATTACTCCCCTGATAGCGAAGGCGGCTCCCAGGATGATGCCGACAACAACCATCAGCACGATGACAACCACGACGCTGACGCCAAAATAGCCGGTGACTTTTTCCTTGGGGGTCCCCATGAGGGGAGTGCTGAAACCCAGATAGAGGATATAAAGCCCGTAGAGGGAGCCGAGAAGGGCCAGTCCCCACAGCGCGGGGATGAGGTTGAAGATGCCGGCGATCCAGGCCGGAGTCATGCTGTAAACGGCCAGCTTCATCGCGTTCGGTGGATTTTGGGTGGAAGAGAAGTTCGGCGCGAGCGCGTTGATGATGAACCCGAGAGCGTAGACGACGGCCAGGCCGAGGATATAGGAAAAAACGACATAGAGAAGAGCCTTGGCTATCCAGCTTCCGCCGGCATAAGGAATACGGAAGCCGAGCATGGCCCAGCCGAGGAACTGGGCCACGGCCGGAATGGCAGCCAGGATAACAGCATACTGGGTGAAGAGCTGCTGAATAGTGGCCGGCTCATCTTTGATCTTGGCCCATTCGTCCTTGGGCTTGAGCAGAATTCCCTGAACTCTAGCGACCAGATTCATGATGCGCCTCCTTTGCGAATCTCGGAAAAACTATATTCTTTTGGGGAAGAGGAGTCAAATGAAAAAACCGCTGAAGGAAGTGGAGGCGCGGGGCGGATTCGAACCGCCGCATCGAGGTTTTGCAGACCTCTCCCTTAGCCACTTGGGTACCGCGCCTTTTCGTTCATGAGGACGTTGCTGGAGCGGGCGATGGGATTTGAACCCACGACCTTCTGCATGGCAAGCAGACGTTCTACCCCTGAACTACGCCCGCATCAGAGTCTTCCGGGTCGGGCCTTGTAAAACTAACAGAAAGCACACCTTATGTCAATATGACGAGAAAAGCAGAGTGGAAAGGAAAGGCTATTTGCCCTGGACCGTCTGGCCCATGCTTATGGAATCCCAGCAGGACAGGACCTTGACGGTCGCGGTCCTCTTGCCGACGCTGATGACGACCGAGCTGCCCACTCCGATCTTCGGGAGGTCCTTCCGGAACTCAAGGGTTTGGGGATTCTGGATCCTCTTGTAGATCGTCAATTGCTGGCCGACCTGAATCCCCGCCTCATCGCCGATATCGATAATGGCCCAGCCTCCGGACCCAATCTGATTGTAATCTCTCTCCAAATAGATGATATTGCCGACCTGCCCGGTTTCCCCTTCGGCATAGATCTCATAACCGATATCCTTGCCCAACAGGGTCTCCAACTCTTCAAAGGGCAGGAGATAGTTTCCCACCATGACCCGGCCGCAAGACTTCTCGATCCTGGCCACCGCCCGCTCGTCCTCGAGAAAAATGACATGCGCCCGGCCCCGCTTGTTCGCCAGGTGACCAAAATCGCCCAGGGAATCGCCGATCTCGACGACGAGAAACACCTGGCCGACTTCAAGGCCGGCGTTCTTTCCCTTGTTCAGGAAGACGATGTCCGCATCGGAGAAGATGGTCTTCTCGTAGCCCTTTTCGGCTCCGGTGATCATCAGATCCGGGAGTTCCCCTTCATGGACGAAGAGCGAGCAATAGAGGTCGACCTCGGCGATGACGGGATAGGCCTCCCGGAAGATCTTCGCCCGCTCGATCTGATGTTGGACCTGTTCCTGGTCGTCGGACATGGTCTGAGCGGAGGCCGGCCCGAAGAAAGCCGCCAGCGCCGCCGCCAAGAAAAACCCTAAAAGAGCCCGCTTGTTGGGGGTATGTCTCATTTCTCGCTCCTTTGCCTAAAGGTCGTCCTATCTTTTCCCCATTATAGACAGCACTTTTTGGGCTGTCAATAAATAAATTATGACTTGACAGCCCCGGCTCATACCTTTAACATAAAAGCCAGTAGCTTCAATGATTTAGTCGCATAAGGGACTAGGAGGTTCGAAATGAACAAGAAAGAAACCATCACTCGGATGTCCAAGGACGCAGGGATCACGGCCCTCCAGGCAGCCAAAGCGTTCTCCTCGATGATGGAGGGGATCAAGAGCACGCTGATGCGGGGGGGGAAGGTGACCTTTTCGGGGTTCGGAAGTTTCGAGGTCAAGGAGAGAAGGGCCCGCAAAGGCCGGAATCCCAAGACCGGCGCCGAAGTCGCCATCCCGCCGAAAAAGAGGATCAAGTTCAACCCGAGCAAGAGCCTCAAGAACGCTCTCTGATCCGTCGTCCTGTTCATTGGACAAGCGGACACCGGTCCTTTAAAATACCGTCTTTCTGAAACCGTTGAAACACCACAAGGTTAAGATCGCCCTGCTTTTCGGCGGCCGCTCGGCTGAGCACGAGGTCTCCCTGTCCTCGGCCGCAGCCATCTATCGGAATATCGACAAGTCCAAGTTTCAGGTGACTTCCATGTATATCGACAGAGGGGGGCGATGGAGGCGGGTCGCCTCGCCGCTCCTCCCACCGGAACGACTGGTTGAAGGTCTGACATTTTCCTTCCTCCCCTGGGACGCCCTCCCCTCGCTCCCCGAGCGCGTCCGGGCCGACATCTACTTTCCAGTCCTCCATGGTCCCTCCGGCGAGGACGGGACGATCCAGGGAACCCTCGAAATGGCCGACGTCCCCTATGTGGGAGCGGGTGTCCTCGCTTCGGCCGCCGGAATGGACAAGGCGGTGATGAAGGTCCTCTTCGCCGACTTGGGCCTACCGATCGTGAGATACCGGACCTATCGGCAGGCCGATTGGAAAAAACGTAGAAAAGCTATTCTCGGCCGGATCGGGAGAGAGTTCGCCCTTCCTTTCTTCGTCAAGCCGGCCAACCTGGGGTCGAGCGTCGCTATCAGCAAAGTCAAAACCCGCGGCGAAACGGAGCGCGCCCTCGTCCGCGCCTTCCGCTACGACCGCAAGGTCCTGGTCGAGGAAGGGATCAAGGGGCGGGAGGTCGAATGCAGCGTCCTCGGGAACGACGAACCGCGCGCTTCCCTTCCGGGCGAAGTCATCCCCCACCGGGAGTTCTATGACTACCGGGATAAATACATCGAAGGCAAGACACGGTTCCGCATCCCGGCCGACCTTCCCGGACCAATCATCCGGGAGGTCCAGCGGCTGGCGGTCGAAGCCTTCCAGGCGGTGGAATGTTCGGGGATGGCCCGGCTCGACTTCTTCCTCGAGGACGGCACAGGAAAGCTTTACGTCAACGAAATCAACACGATTCCCGGTTTCACCGAGATCTCGATGTATCCGAAGCTCTGGGGGGTGAGCGGTCTGCCTTTCGACCGATTGATCGAGGAGCTCATCCGGCTGGGCCTGGAGAGGCACCGCCGCAAAAAGCGCTGTCTGGAGAGGCAGGCCCGATGAGAATCCTGGGGATCGATTTCGGCGACGTCCACATCGGCCTGGCCTTGAGCGACCCCCTCAAGCTCACCGCCCAGCCCCTGGGCCAGTACCGTCTCCGCAGCGACGCCGAGAACGCCGCTTTCTTCCGCGATCTCGTCCGCCGACACGAGGTGGATGAGATCGTCGTCGGATTCCCCCTGCGGATGGACGGCAGCTCGGGCACGCAGGCCGATAAGACGCGCGAATTCGCGGCCCGGCTGGAGAAGACCTCCGGGATCACGGTCGTGCTCTGGGACGAGCGCCTGACCACCCGCCAGGCCGCCGGCATCATGCACGAGCAAAAGATCAAGATCAAGCTGAAACGCCGGGTCGAACACCAGATCTCGGCCGTCCTAATCCTCCAGGCCTATCTCGATTCCCGCCGCTTCAACAGCCATGCTCCGCAAGATCATTAAAACCGGTTTCGCCCTCGCCTCGCTCGTCCTTTTCGCCCTGTTCATCTGGCTCGTGATCTCGCTCTACCGGATCCGTGAGTTCGACCCGGGGCAGGTCCATGTCGAGGTCGAGAAAGGGATGGGGGCGAACGCCGTCGCTCGCCTCCTCGAAGAAAGGGGGATCATCGGCGCCCGGCTGCCCTTTGTCGTCAGCTACCACCTCTTTTTTCACCCCAGAAAGATCAAGGCGGGTGAATATGTCCTGACCTCTCCTCTGCGGGCCAAAGAGATCCTCGGTATCCTGGTCAAAGGAAGGGTCTATCTCCATCCCGTGACGATCCCGGAAGGATTGACCGCCCGGGAGATCGCCCCGCTCATCGCTCCCCTGCTCGCCGATGGTGAAGAGGGTTTCATCAAGACGTTCCGCGACTCCGGGCCAATCCTCTCCCTGGACCCGGAGGCCGAAAACCTGGAAGGATATCTCTTCCCTGAAACCTATTCTTTTCCCAAGAGCATATCTTCTGTTGATGCGGTCCAGGCCATGATCGGCCAGTTCCGGACGGTGTTCAACGGCGCCTGGGCGGCGCGGCCGGACTCCCTGCGGATGAGCGTCCGGCAGATCGTAACCATGGCTTCGCTCATCGAAAAAGAGACCTCTCTCTTCGAGGAAAAAAGGCTGGTCTCGGCCGTCTTCCACAACCGGCTCCGGATCGGGATGAAGCTCGACTGCGATCCGACCATCATCTATGCGCTCAAGCAGAAGGGCCTTTTCAACGGGAACCTGACCAAAAGGGACCTGGCCCTCGATTCACCCTTCAACACCTACCGGTATTCCGGACTTCCGCCCGGCCCCATCTGCAACCCCGGGAAAGAGGCCTTGGAGGCGGCCATCCACCCGGCCCCGGAAGACTACTTCTATTTCGTCTCCCGGAACGACGGCAATCATCACTTCAGCCGGACCTTCGCCGAGCACCAGAACGCCGTCCGCCGCTACCAGAAGAAACGTTGAAAAGGCGAGGAACAATGGCTTAAGAAACCCGTATGAGGAGTGAGCGGGCATGGTTTCTCGACCAAAGGGAGAGAAGAGCGAACGACGAATCGAGCCCGTTTTCCTCGCTGGGAGAAAACGGGCGCGGTTTCGATGCCACTGCCCCAAACCTTCGGCTCAGTCGTCGACGGGCTTCCGAACGCCAAACCCTCGCCTTGGCGTGCTGATCGGAGTGGATGGAATGGGATACGCCGATCAATCCATTCTCTTGGGTGGATAGGTCAGGGTTTCAATTTTTTTTATTGATATTCGCCCGGTATTTCATTATTTATATGGGCGCTCCTAGGAATTTATCCCTGCAAGGAGAATCCAAATGCCAGATGAACAGATGGGCCAGGCCAAGCCATTCTCGGCATCTTCATCGTCCTCAGCAACCTCAGGTTCGTCTTCTTCCTGGTCGTCATCGGCCTCTTCTGGTTCCTCTACGTCCAACTCTACAACCTCATGCCGCTCTTCCTGCGCTACATCGACCCCAATGCTCCCGTCGAGATCTACACGCTGGCCAATC
>DATKXS010000142.1:0-38479 GCA_035528895.1 Candidatus Desulfaltia sp. | reverse complement strand
CGGGCCTGGCATGTCTTCAACGGCTCGTCTGGTATCGCATTCGTCTTCAATCCAATGCAGAGTCAATTTCAAGAGTCGTTTCAAGTCCTCTAAATCTTTGTCCGCCCACTCTCTGTAATAATGAGTTTCATCATTCCCGAGCCATGCCGCTCTCTTGGCACAATCTTTTATTTTGGGAGATTCCACATATCTATTAATACAAGCCCCCAACGGCTCTTCTCTTATTGTCGCCGGATCATTATGAATCTCATTTATCAGATAATCTTTGATAAAATCGCTCACTTGGTCGGAATAACCACTTTGGAATCGGGTCGTAAAGCACATAGTTGTTTGCTCTTCCGGTTTTCTTTCTTTTCAACATTTTTTTCCATTCCAATTCGTCCAGTGCCCTGAAAATGGCTTTCCTGTCCAATCCTGTTTCATTGCTCAACAGCTTAATGCCAGGAAAACTGTGGCCTTTCCCTTGGGCATGCATCACCAGTGTTCCCCAAACACGTAGTGCAGGTGCTGAGATAGCCTTTCCGGCACGGAAAAGGATGTTCGGAATGGCTGAGAAATCTCGCAATGCACCCTTGTAGACACAAGTTTCTTCTTGTTGTTCTTCAGAATTTTTATCATTTATCGTTTCGCATTTAGACATGGGTTCCCTCTTGAATAAGATAGTTCACCTGCTCTATGATGAACTCGCTCTTAGGGCAGGCGAGAAGAGTTATAAAATCCAATATTTGAGCGCGCCAGATCACATGGAAGAGAGAGCCGGACTGGCCAAGAGACTGCCGCTCATCTTTGTAGCTAAATCGGGGAACGGTCCTATAGGTATAATTCTTGTTAACTAATACGAACGTATTAAATAATAAGTCATTGCGAGCTGGTCCGTTTGAGGCCTTTTTCGATCTCGTCTTTTCCAACCTTGACGACGATCGGCCGGCCGTGAGGGCAGAGGGAAGGGTTCGAGGTTCGAAAGAGTTCCTGGACCAGGTATTCCATTTTATCCAGCGTCAGCGGTTCGTGGGCTTTGACCGCGGTCCTGCAGGCAAGAGTCGCCAGCATTCTTTCCCGCTTGCGGCCGACCTCTCCCTCGCTCTCGTCGAGAAGTTCGAGGAAGATTTTCCGGGCCTCGTCGGCCTCGAAGATATCGGGAAAACCGGTGAGCGCATAGGTCCTTCCGCCCATTCCCTCCGCCCGGAAACCGGCCTCCTCCAGGACGGTCTGGTCCTTTTCCAGGTTCATGACCTGGGCGGGGGAGAGGTCCATGAGGATCGGGATCAAGGGTATTTTCTGAGGCCAGCTCTTCCGGGCATCGATCTCCTTGTATCTCTCGTAGAGGACCCGTTCATGGGCGTTGTGCTGGTCGATGACCAGGAGCCCGTCCTCTCCGGCGGCGACGATATACATATCGAGGTACTGGCCCAGAACCCGAGTCGGCCCCTTCTCTTCCGCGCGTTGGCCCGGCGCGGGAAATATCATCTGGGTGAGGTCCGTCCGGCGGTCGACACCTTCTGACCGGCCCGGCATTGCCTCCCCCACCCTCATCCTCGGACCGGTTTCCGGCGCGGCCGCATAGATCTCTTTAAGACCTCTCTCTTTGAGCAGGGCCGTTCCCACGGATCTGAGCAGGAGGTAAAAGACGAGCTGCGACTCGCGGAACCGGACTTCGGCCTTGGTGGGATGGACGTTGACATCGACCTCATCGTAAGGAAGGATCAAAAAGAGGAAGGCTTCCGCAAACTGGTCCTTCTCCAGAAGGCCACGATAAGCCTGGTTCAGGGCAGCCTGGAGAATGCGGTCCTTGACCGGCCGTTTGTTGACAAAAAACAACTGGTGGCCCTTATCCCGGCGACCGGCCGGCGGCCGCGAGGCGTAGCCGAAGACCCGCCCCCCGCCTTCCTGGAAATCGACCTCCACAAGACACTCCAGGGTTTCCTTCCCGTAGATCTGGAAGATCCTCTCCCGGTGGCTTCCCACCCGCGGGCAGTCCAAGACCTGGCGTCTGACGTGCTGGAGGGAGAACCGGACCTCGGGGTAGGCCAGCGCCACGCCGCTGAGATAGCGAACGATCAGGCTCAGCTCGGAGCGTTCGGAGCGGAGGAATTTCCGGCGCGCCGGCAGGTTATAAAAGATGTCCCTGACTTCGATGTCCGTGCCGCGGGGGAAAGCGATCACCGTCTCCGAGACAAGCTTGCTGCCCTTCCGCACGACTTGAGTTCCCTGTTCGTCCCGGCCGTCCGCCGTCTTGAGCACGATCTCAGAAACGGCCGCGATGCTGGCCAGGGCCTCTCCGCGAAAGCCGAGCGTCGAGATCTTCTCGAGGTCTTCCTCGCTTGATAGCTTGCTCGTGGCGTGCCGTTCAAAACATAGTTCCGCGTCCTCGCGGCTCATACCCGCTCCATCGTCCTGGACCCGGATGAGCGTCTTCCCTCCCGTCTGGAGCTCGACTCTGATCTCGGAGGCTCCGGCGTCGAGCGAGTTCTCGACCAGCTCCTTGACCACGGAAAAGGGCCGCTCGATGACCTCGCCCGCGGCGATCTTCTGGGAGATCTCGAAGGACAGACGTTTGATCCTGGGCATCAGCACTCTTCTTTTTTCAGGCGACCTCTTCGCCCTCTGTCCATTCCGGCTCCACCCGCGTGATCCTGACTTTGGCCTCGCCGCCCGGCCGGCCGGAACACCGCGGAACGCGGACGGCGATGTCGTTCGAAGTCAGGAGCTCGACGCCTGACCCTTTCTTCCTGACGACGATCGCCTCGAGCTCCTGCCCTAAGAACCGCTGTCTGAAGGCCCGGCGCCTCTCCGCGGAGAACTCCCGCAATACAGCCGACCGCCGGCGCTTCTCCGGCTCCCCAACCTGAGGCCATCCGGCTGCCGGAGTGCCCGGCCGGGGAGAATAGGCAAAGACGTGGAGATAGTCGAGAGGCGATCCTGCCAGAAAATCCTGGAGACTCTCGAAATCCTCTTCCGCCTCCCCGGGAAACCCGACGATGATGTCCGCACCCAGGGCCGCCGCCGGCGAACCGTCCCGCAGCCGCTCCAGAATTCGCCTGTAGCCGGCGGAGCTCGACCCCCGTCCCATCCGCTTGAGGATACGGTCGGAACCGTGCTGGAGCGAGAGATGGAAATGGGGGCAGACTCCGGAGCTTCCCGTGATCAGACGGATAAGTTCCTCATCCAGGCTGCGCGGGTCGAGCGAGCTCAGCCTCAGCTTCCCCAGCCCCTCCAGTTCCAGCAGGCCTCCGAGCAGCCCGGCCAACGAATCCTGCGGCCTGAGGTCGAAGCCGTAAGAGGAAAGATGGATGCCGCAGAGGACGATCTCCCGGAAGCCGCGGACGATCAACCGACGGGCCCCGGCGAGGATCTCTTTTCGGTCTAAACTCCGGCTGGGGCCCCGCACCGACGGGATGATGCAGAAGGCACATTGCAGGTCACAACCGTCCTGGACTTTGAGCAGGGCGCGGGAACGGAAGGGCGTTTCCGCAGCGCCCGCCCGGCTCCCGGCACGGGACAGGATCCGCTGCGGCAATTCTTTCTTATCGGCGTTCGAGAGGAGAAGCACGTCCGGTCCCAGGGTTTCGCTCTGGAGCGTTCCGCTCTCGACCGAGCAGCCGGCGATAACCAGCTTCGCCCCGGGATTGATCCGGGGAATCCGGCGGATGAACTTGCGGACGTCCCGGTCCGCCTTGGATGTCAGGGTGCAGGTGTTGACGATCACCCAGTCGGCCCGAGCCGGGTCATCCTCCAAACGCATCCCGCCGCGCTCGAGCTCTTCCGCCCAGGAAAAGGCCTCGGCCTGGTTCACGCGACAGCCGAAGTTCTGGATGAAGCAGGAGAGCATCACGATTTCCGGATGTTCTTCGAGAAATTCTCCACCTGATCGGCCAGCGCCTTCTTGTACTCCGCCAGCTTTTTTTTCAAGGTCGGATCCTCGAGGCTCAGGATCTGAACGGCCAGGACGGCCGCATTGAATGCGCCGGCCTTGCCCAATCCCATGGTGGCCACGGGTACCCCCTTGGGCATCTGGACGGTCGATAGCAGCGCGTCCATTCCGCCGAGCCCGGCGCTCTCCACCGGGACGCCGATGACGGGAAGAGAGGTGTGCCCTGCCACGAAGCCGGCCAAATGAGCGGCCTTGCCGGCGACGGCGATGAAGACCTTCGCCCCCTTGTTCTCGCTCTCCGAGATGAGCGTTCTCGTCCGCTCGGGCGAGCGGTGGGCCGAGGTCACCTCCAGGCGATGGGAGACGCCGAATTCGTCGAGGATGCGGCCGGCATCCGCGACCATTTCAAGGTCTGATTCGCTGCCAATAAAAATGACGACGTCCATGTCCTCCTCCTATCGCAAAGCTCCGATATCCCGCCGGAAATGCATCCCTTCGAAAGAGATCTGAGAAATGGCGCCATAGATTTTCTCCATGGTCTCAGCCAGGGTCTTCTCAGAAGCACAGACATTGAGGACGCGCCCGCCATTGGTGAGATACTGCTCGCCCTCAGATCTCGTCCCGGCATGAAAAACGGTGATCCCGGGGAGGTTCGCCGCCTCCCCGAGTCCGCTGATCGGCTTCCCCTTCTCGTAGGAGAGCGGGTACCCGCCGGAAGCCAGGACGACACAGCCCGAGGCCTTGGAGTTCCATTGGATCTCCGACTTGAGGACATTCCCGGAGATGACGTTGAGTAGCACCTCGACCAGGTCGGATTCCATCCGGACCATTTGGACCTGAGTCTCGGGGTCGCCGAACCGGCAGTTATACTCCAACACCTTGGGGCCTTCCTCGGTGAGCATCAGGCCGACGTAGAGGACACCCTTGAACGTCCGGCCTTCCTCGCGGAGCCGGTTGATGGTCGGGAAGACGATGGTGTTGATGATCTCGGAGAAGAGATCGGGTGTGATGAACGGCGACGGCGAGATGGCGCCCATGCCGCCCGTGTTCGGCCCGCGGTCTCTGTCGTAGGCGGCCTTGTGGTCCATGGTCGTCACCAGCGGCTGCAACTTGGCGCCGTCCGAGATGACGATGAAGGAGACTTCCTTGCCCTTAAGGAACTCTTCCACCAATATTTTTTTGCCGGCATCTCCGAACTGCCGCTCGACCATGATCATATCCACCGCTTCCTCGGCCTTACGCGGGCTGGGGCAGACAATGGCGCCCTTGCCGGCCGCCAGTCCGTCCGCCTTGATCACCAGGGGAAAGAAAAATTCGCCGGACCTCAGGATGCGGAGGGCCTGGGTCGGCGTCTCGGCCACCTTGAAACGCGCCGTGGGGAGCCGGTGCCGTTCCATGAACTGCTTGGCGAAGACCTTGCTGCCCTCGATCTCGGCCGCCTTTCGGTTGGGGCCGAAGATGCGCAGCCCCCTCTCCTCGAACTCGTCGACGATGCCCAGGGTAAGGAGGACTTCCGGTCCGACCAAGGTCAGGTCGATCTTTTTGTCCGCGCTGAATTTCGCCAGCCCCTGGATGCCCGTGTCCGGAATGGGGACGTTCTCAGCGACGCTCATCGTCCCCGGATTGCCGGGAGCGCAGTAGAGCTTGTTCACCAAGGGGCTCTGGGATATCTTCCAGGCCAGGGCATGCTCTCTTCCCCCTGAACCGACGACCAGGACTTTCATTTTCCCTTTCCTTCGGTCAGTTCTTCGGCCAGGCCGGCGATGAACCCCGGCCGGGGAAAGACGCTTTCCAGGATCCGGGCCGCCAGCGGCACCGCCTCCTCGGAAGACAGGCAGAACTTCATCTCCAGAAAATCGCGCCGCAGCTTGCGGACCTCGTCCTGGACCGCTTTGTTCCGGACGACGACCTCGGCGATGTATCCGGCCAGGACATCGAAGTCCTTCTCCATCATGCCGAACCGGGTCATCTCCTGGACCCCCAGCCGGATGCCGCTCGAATCCAGGAAGGTCTCATCGTCCGGGAGGGCTTGATAGTTGGCGATGATATTGTTGTTCTCCAGACGCCGGGCGACCTCCTGCCCGGGTCCGAAGCGGCGGACCCGGATCAGGACCTGGTGGGTCTCGGTGAACCCGTCGTTTTCGTCGCCCTCGACCGGGACGCCGTGGCTCTTCAGGGCCTTGGCGAAGGCTTTGGCGTTCGCCCGGACCTGCTTCTGGTACTCCGTCTTGAAGGCGTTCATTTCGTAGGTCGCCATCAAGAGCGCCAGCAAGGTGCCCAGGTGATGGTTGCTCGTCGACCCCGGGAAGGCCCGGCTCTTGACATCGAGCCAGAAGTTGCGGAGCCGGCTGTCCTTGGGAAAATTCCCGGCGATGATCCCCCGCTGCGGCCCGAAAAAGGTCTTGTGGGTGCTGCCCGTGATGACGTCCGCTCCTTGGCCGAGCGGCTCCTGGAAAGCGCCGTGGAGCCCGAGGACGTGGGCCATGTCGTACATGACCACCGGACGCTCCGGCCACCCCTCGACGATCCGGGCGACGAACTCCACCGGTTCGGGATACAGGAACATGCTCTTGCCGAAGATGAGGAGCTCCGGTCGATGCTGATCCAGCAGCTCCCCCAGCTTTTTCAGATCCGCCTTATACGGATTTTCGTCCGCCACGGGGAAATGGAGGACGTTCTCCTTTCCGGCCTCGGGGTCTTCCTCGACGAAATTGAACAACGCGCCCATCGGCTGGGAGCTGAGATGCCCGCCTTTGGTGAGGTCGTTATTCATCACCAGGCGCATCTTCCGCATCGGCTGTCCCTTCGGCCGCGCTCGGTTGAGGAAGCGGACCATGGCCTTGAAGACGACCTCGTTGGCCATCTGACCGCTGATCGGCCGGAGCTCGACGTCCGTGCAGCCGAAGAACTGGCCCAGTTCCTTCCGGGCCTCGATCTCCACATCGCGGATGAAATCGGTCCCCTGATAGAAGTAAACCTCCTCGCCCTTCATCATCCGGTGCTCGGCGTATCGACCGGCGGGGTCGGAGATCTCGCATAGCTTGACCAGCAGTGACGGGGTCGTTTCGGAAGGGATCAGGTTGACCGATTCCGCCTGCCGCCAGCGGTTGTTCTGTTCGATCCTCTGGGCCAGGGAAAGGACCTTTTCGTGCAGGGATGACATTTCGTTCTCTCCTCTCTCAGTCCTTGAAATTTCGGCTTTCGATGTCGGCGATCTTGGAGACCCGCCGGGCGTGCCGGCCCCCTTCGAACGGCGTCTTCAGCCAAACGTCCACGATCGGAATGGCTTCCTCCAGGGAGAGGGTCCGCCCCCCCAGGGTGAGGCAGTTGGAATCATTGTGGCTGCGGCTCACCCCGGCGGTGTAGAGATTCCAGCATGGCGTCGCCCGGACACCTTTGAATTTATTGGCGACGACGGCCATGCCGATCCCCGTGCCGCAGAAAAGGACGGCCCGGTCGCACTCACCCGAGATAACGCTGTCCGCGGCTCGAGCCCCGTAATCCACATAATCGACGGTCTCTCCGGGGCCGCAGCCGAAGTCCCGGCAGACGACTCCCCTTTCTTCGAGATAAGCGATGATCCCCGTCTTCAGCTCGAACCCGGCATGGTCGGACGCCAAGGCGATTTTCATCTCCGCACCCTCCACTCTGAGTTCATGGGAAAAGCAAAAGCGAAATTTCTCTTATCAACGAGCGGCGTTGTCGGCGATGAATTTCGAGGCCTCGGGCATGACCGCCAGGGCCTTGAGCACGGCGGCATCGCTCTTCCGGTAGGCCCTCACCCCTTCCTCGATGCCCCAGAAGGAAGAGATGATCTCCCGCCCCAGCTCTCTCTTGATCTCCGGCTCGGCCTCCCCGAATCTCTGCTCGTCAAAGTCGATCTTGACGGTTTTCAGATAGCTCTTGAAGTCCTCGAGGATCGGAGGCCCCACGCTGAGATCCCGGCTCAGCGGGATCTTTCCAGCAACACCGGCGCTCCTCTGGTCGTCAGGGAAAACGAAATTCCTGGCCAGGGCCGTCTCGTGGGCGGCAAATTTGCGGGCATAACCGAAGAACGCTCCCCGGTTCATCAGTTCGAGGGTGAAAGCATTGAGGCTCGCGGCCACCTCGTAGTCGGGCGCAATCCCCCCCTGGCCGAGGACTTTCCTCCCTTTAGCGGTGTACTTCACTTCCCGCTGCTCATCGGGCGCCCGCTTGTAGAGGATGTAATCCTCGATGTGTTCAAAATCCCGCTGAATGGAACGGCCGCTGGGAGTGAAGTACTTGGCTGTGGTCAGGGCAACGGCCAGGTTTTCGCCCAGCGGGAAGACCGTCTGGACCAGCCCTTTCCCCCAGGAGTCCTCGCCGACGATGTATCCCCGGTCATTGTCCATGACGGCACCGCTGACGATCTCCGAGGCACTGGCGCTTCCCCGGTTGATCAGGATGACCAGGGGAATGGTTTCGAACTGATCGTTCCTCTGGGCCCGGAACTCCCGGTTATAGATCTTGTTCCGGCCCTTGATGGAGACGATGACATCCCCCTTGGGCAGGAAAAGATCGGAGAGCTCGATCGACTGGAAGAAGGGACCGCCCGTGTTCCACCGCAGGTCGAGGACCAGCTCTTTCATCCCTTGTCCGGAAAGCTGGGCCATTTTTTCCTTGAATTCTTCGGTCGTCGTCTCAGCAAAGTTGCGGATGAAGATATAGCCCGTGGTGTCCGTGATCATGAACGCGTAGGGAACGCTGTGGAGAGGGATTTCTTCCCGCACGATGGTCATCTCGAGGGGCTCATCCAGCCCCTCCCGGACGATGGTGATGGTGACCTTGGTCCCCTTGGGCCCGCGGAGCCTCTGCATCGCATCGAAGCTTGTCAGGGGCTTGGTGCTTTCGCCTTCAATGGTCGAGATGACATCTCCCGGCTGGATCCCCAAGCGGCTGGCCGGAGTCCCCTCGATCGGGGCGATAACGACGAGGTTTTCACCATGCTTTTGGATCTGGATGCCCAGGCCGTAGTATTTCCCGGTGTATTCCTCGCGCATGCGGGAGAGGCTGTCCGGGTCGAGAAAATAGGAGTGGGGATCGAGGGTCTCCAGCATTCCCCGGATGGAGGAATAGACGAGTTTTTCCTCGTCCACTTCGCGGTAGTAATTCTCCTCGATTAGGGAGAGAATGCCGGAAAACTTGGCGACGGAGCGGTTCCAGATGTCCTCATCCCGGGCCGCCAGGTTGGCCAGAATGAGGAGGGAGAAAAAACCGAAGGCCAGCTTCTTTTTCATGGGCATCGTGACGTTTTATCTTAGCAAACCATCCCCCTAAAGTAAAGCCGCCGTATCCTTGACTATTGGAAAGCGAGGGGCTATATTTGATGGCGCTCCAGGCTGGATAAAATGTTCGGAAACATCGGCTTCCCCGAGTTGCTCATCATCCTGGCCATCGCCCTGCTCATCTTCGGCCCCAAGAAACTGCCCGAGGTGAGCAAGTCCATCGGGAGAGCTGTCCGGGAGTTCCGCCGGGCCTCGGATGAGATCAAGGATAAGATCGAGCAGGAGATCCAGGCCAGCGATTTCAAGGATATCAAAGACGAGCTGAAAAAGGACATCTCCCAGGACATATACAAAGAGGTCCCCGAGGAAAAAGAGGAAAAAAAGGATGAGGAAGGGCAGAAAATCTCCTGATGAGATGACCTTCCTCGAGCATCTCGAAGACCTCCGCAAAAGCCTCTGGTACTCCTTCGTCGCCCTTTTCATCGCCGTCATCCCCTGCTGGCTCTTCAGCAGGCAGGTTTTCGAGATCCTGTCCCGGCCGGTGACTCAGTATCTGCCCGAAGGCATGAAGATGGCCTTCACCAGCCTGACCGCTCCCTTCATGCTCTACATCAAGGTTTCGTTTCTCACCGCCATTTTTCTAACCTCGCCGTTCATCTTCCTCCAGCTCTGGTATTTCGTCGCCCCGGGGCTCTACCAGAAAGAAAAGAAATACGTCGTTCCCTTTGTGACCTTCACCACCGTCTTCTTCCTGGCCGGTGCGGCCTTCGGCTATTTCGTCATGTTCCCTTGGGCCTGCCGCTTCTTCCTGAAGCTGGGTTCGGACTTCACGCCGGTCCTGACCGTGGACACCTACTTCGGTTTCTCCATGAAGCTGCTCCTCGGTATCGCCCTCGTGTTCGAGCTCCCGACGCTCGTCTTTTTCCTCTCCAAGCTGGGGATCGTCACGTCCCGCTGGATGATCCGCAATTTCAAATACGCCGTGCTGGCCGTTTTCATCATCGCGGCCGTGATCACACCGACTCCGGACATGGTCACCCAGAGCATCCTGGCCGTCCCCATGCTCATCCTCTACGGCCTCGGCATCCTGATCGCTTTTCTTTTCGGCAAGGAGAGCAAGACGCGGCGGGAGAAGAAAGCCGCTAAAGACATCGCCGGATAATCCAGATGGGAATAGATCGCTCTAAAACAGGGAGACGTACCGGAAGAGAGAGGTCGACTCCCGTCCCTGCGTTCCACCACCGCCTCATCGGACTCACCGGGACCAACGGAGCCGGAAAAGGGGAGGTGGCGAGCTACCTCATGAAAAAAGGATACGCCTATGTTTCGCTCTCCGATGAGATCAGGGCGGATCTCCGCCGGAGAGGAAAGGAAAGCACCCGGGACGAGCTGATCGCCGCCGGAAACGCTTTGCGCCGAAGATACGGAGCCGACATCCTGGCCCGCCGGGCCATGAAGAAGGTCAAGAACCGGACGGTCATCGACAGCATCCGCAACGCCCGCGAAGTCGCTTTCCTCCGCCGCCAGGACGATTTCATCCTGGTCGCCGTGGATGCCCCCGCCGAGCTGAGATATGCAAGGGCTCAGAAAAGAGGCCGCGCGGAGTCGGCCTCGACCGTCGAGGAATTCATCGCCAAGGAAAAGGAAGAGATGACCGGCGGAAGGAGCGGGCAGCAGCTCCGCCGCTGCCTGAACCTGGCTGACGTGACCATCATCAACGATGGGACGCTCGAAGCCCTCCACCGCCGGATCGAGGAGCGTCTATGAAACCAAAACGTGTCTCCAAGGACGACTATTATCTCGGGATCGCCAAGGAGGTCGCCCGCCGGTCCACCTGTTTCCGCCGGTCCATCGGCGCCATCATCGTCCGGGACGACCAGATCATCTCGACCGGCTATGTGGGCGCGCCGCGCAAGACCAAGAGCAGCCATGAGCACGGCTTCTGCCTCCGCGACCGGCTGGGCGTCCCGCACGGCGAGCGCTATGAGCTCTGCCGCAGCGTCCACGCCGAGCAGAACGCCGTGATCAACGCCGCCCGGGCCGGGGTCAGCCTCCTGGGCGGCGATATCTACATCTACGGGACTATCTACGGTGAGGACAAGCCGATCAACGCCTTTCCCTGTTTCATCTGCAAGAAAATCATTATCAATGCCGGCCTTGACCGGATCGTCTGTTCGACGGTCGGCGGCAAGAAGAAGGTCTTTCGGGTCAGCCAGTGGACCCAGGACTGGACCAGGGGCGACATCCTCGATGACAGACATCAATATGGGTGAGCGCAGGCCTTTTTGCCTGCTGGCCCTCCTGATCCTCATGACCGGGATAGCGGCCCACCATCCGGCCGGGTCTCAGGAGCTCCCCCCGCAGGCGGGACAGGCAAGCCTTCTCAGGCTGCTGGGTCTCGAGGCCTCTCCGGAGTCCATCGACTATGTCCAGAACAAGACCCAATTCCAGCTTCACAACCTGCTGACCGAGCAACGCCATCCCAAGACCTGGAACCTCAGCGAGCGCCTGCAAAAGGACGTGGCCGACGGCCTGAAAATGCTCTTCTCGGTGGACGAGGACATCACCGCCCGAGTCGAGAACTTGGCCTCCGACGGTCAATCCCTGGAGCCGCTCGTCACGGCCCTCGAACAGGCTATTCTCGGTAAAAAACGTGTCTATATCTACGGCTGCGGCGCCACCGGCCGCCTGGCCAAGCAGATGGAGAGCTCTTTCTGGCGGCCCTTCTGGAGGAGGATCAAGGTCGACCTGAAGATCTGGCCGGAGCTCCAATCCCGGCTCTCTTCGACCATCGAGGACGACCTCTGCGGGGAGATGACGGGCGCCGACCGCGCTTTGATCAGCTCGCTCGAGGGATTTGAAGATCTGCCGCTCATCGGCCGTCTCCAGCTCGCCGACCGGGGTATCCGGCGCGGCGACGTGGTGGTCTGTGTCACCGAGGGCGGTGAGACGTCCTCGGTCATCGGGACCATCCTGGCCGCCCTCGACCAGTGGAAAGAGAACGGGGGCTACGACCCGGCCGAGACCCGGAAGAAGCTTTTCTTTGTTTACAACAATCCCGACGAGCGGCTGTTGCCGTTCACCCGGAGCCGCCGCGTCATCGAAGAACCCGGGATCACCAAGATCAACCTCACGACTGGACCGCAGGCCATCACCGGGTCGACCCGGATGCAGGCGACGACCATCGAGACTTACGTCATCGGCTGCGCGCTCGAGGAGGCAGTGGAACGGATCTTGGGCCGGTTCCTCTCCTCCAAGGATATGGCCCGGGCGGGATTCAAAGACGACCTCACCGTCAACCAAAGACTGCGGGCATTCCCGGCCATCCTCGAGGAGGTGAAGAGAAACATCCCGGCCATCGCCGCTTTGACGACGCTTGAATCCGAAACCTACGGCGGGGGTCGCTTCTCTACGTACCTCGCCGGCCGGGCCCTGATCACCGTCTTTATCGACAGCACCGAACGCAGTCCGACCTTCCGGCTCTTCCCTCTCGATACCACCGCCGAGCCCCGGCGGAAATGCTGGATCCAGCTCTGGACGCCGGCCGCCAACCTCGAGGAGGCCTGGCGGTCTTTTCTCGGCCGGCCGTTCCGGGGGCTCTCTCCGGAGTTTTATAGACAGCCCTTCGAGAAAGAGATCGAGGACGGCTTCCTGCGAACAGCCGCTCTCGAAAGCCTGAAGAAAGCGGGCGACGACCAGCAATTCCTCTATGATTTCTCCTTTGCCGAGGACAACCTCCGGAAGCGGGGCCTGCAGAAGGATGACCTTGGCGTTATGATCCTCGTCGGCGAAGAGGCCGGAATCTTGCATGACTCTCATTCGCCCTTCCGGAAGTTCGCCGAACTCTGCCTGAAAAGCGGCGCCCGGCCGGCTGTGATCGTGGTCGCAGAGAAGCCGGCCGCCACGATGTCTGATCTCGTGCCCGGCGCTTCCGGTCCCTTTATCCCTCTCGCGATCTCCGACGATAACGATCCCTTCGGCCTCCGTCAGCAGGTCGGCCTGAAGATGCTCCTCAACGCCCATTCCACGGCGGTGATGACGCGGCTCGGCCGGGTTATCGGCAACACCATGACGAACGTCAGCCCGAGCAATCTCAAGCTTATCGGCCGGGCCACTTACCTCATCCAATCGCACGTCAACGACGTCCTTGCCCGGCCGGACTGGGTGAAGCAGTACGGCCGCCGCGAACCCATCACCTACGGGGAAGCCAACGTTGTTCTCTTCGAGGCCATTGGTTTCATGAAGGAAAGGAAGAAGACGGTCGGGCAGACAGCCGAGGTCGCCCTGTCCATCATCCGCATCCTCGAATCGCTACGACAGAACAGGGGACTGACGAGCGAGGAAGCTCTCGAGATCGTCCGCCAGGTCGGACTCGACCGGTACATTTCCACGCTTACCCCGGCCGCCAAGTGAAACCGGCCCGGCTCCTCCCCTCCCGCTTGAAGCCGATGAGCAGCTCATTTGCAAGAAACGCCTGGGATATCTTCTTTATCCGGATCTGAGAAAACAGGAATTTCCACCGCCCGGCATCATCACTTTGTCCTCTCCCCTCTTGAGAGAGGGTACCGTCAGGGATGCGCCGGCGCGCTGTAGCAGGGAACGATACGCGGCCTTTTTTCTTTTTTTTGCCGGACCTGCGGATAGACGAACAGCTCGCCGGCATAGTTCCGCAGGACGATCTGATCGTCGCTCATCGACTGGATATAGTTTGGCACGATCGGGATCTTCCCTCCGCCGCCGGGGGCGTCGATGACATAGTAGGGAACGGCCAAACCCGATGTCCAGCCTCGGAGCGCCTGCATGATCTCGACGCCCTTCTCGACGGAGGTCCGGAAATGGGCCGTGCCCTTGACATAGTCCGCCTGATAGATGTAGTAAGGCCGGACGCGCACGGTCAAGAGCTTCTGCATCAGCTTCTTCATGGTCGCGGGATCATCATTGACCCCCTTGAGGAGCACGGTCTGGTTCCCCAGCGGGATCCCCGCGTCCGCCAGAAGATTCAGAGCCCGGGCGGACTCCTCGGTGATTTCATCGGGATGGTTGAAGTGAACGTTGACATAGAGCGGATGGTACTTCTTCAGCATGGCCGCGAGCTCGGGAGTGATGCGCTGCGGCAGGAAGCAGGGCATCCGCGTGCCGAGGCGCAGGATCTCGATGTGCGGGATGGCCCGCAGGCGCTTGAGGAGGAGCTCCAGTTTGCGGTCGCCGAGCATGAGCGGGTCGCCGCCGGAGATGATGACATCCCGGATCTCGGGATGGTTCCCGATGTAAGCGATGCCCTCCTCGATGAACCGCGGATGGATCTTGCCCGGGTCTCCGACCAAGCGCTTGCGCGTGCAGAACCGGCAGTAAGAGGCGCAGAGATGGGAAACCAGGAAAAGCACCCGGTCGGGATAGCGATGGACGACACTCGGCACCGGCGAGTCTTCATCTTCGCTCAACGGGTCGGCCGCGCCGTCGTGCTCCTCGAGCTCGGCCGCGTCGGGCACCACCTGGCGATAGATGGCCTCCCCCTTGGCCTTGATCAGGTCGGCAAAGTAGGGCGTTATCTGGACCCGGAAATGCCGGGCGATTCTCTTGACCTTGGCGATATCGAGGTCGAAGAAGCGGGCGATCTCTTCCGGAGATCTGAGACTGCGCTTCAGAAGTTGTTGCCACCCTTCTTCCATTTTTTGCGTCGACTCCTTCAGGCGATGTGTTTGATGTAGGTGATCCGGTCATCTCCGCGTCTGTAGAAATCGGGGATGCGCGAAATCTCCTGATATCCGAGGCCGGCATAGAACCGGCGCGTTGGCTCATACTTGGGCTGGGAGGAGGTCTCGATGAGAACCATCCGTCCCCCCTCCTCGGCGACCTTTTTTTCCAGCCAGTTCACGAGCTCTTTGCCGAAGCCGAAACCCTGCTGGTCGGGCGCCACGGCCATCCAGTAGAGGTCGTAGGTCCCGTCGGTGAGGGGGGTCGGCCCGCAGGCTATGTAGCCGACGACAGCACCAGGCCCGTTCTCGACGACGGCCAAGGAATAGTCTCTCTGCTCCGGCTGGTCAAGATAGATGTCAACAAGCTCGCGGGCTACGGAAATCTCGGCGGGAGTGAACATCTTGGTGCCCCGGATGATATCGAGAACGATCTCCCTGTCCTCCGGCTTCATTGGCCGGACCATCGCCGTCCTTTCTTGCGCATCGCGTTCTCCAGGAGTTGTTGCCAGAAGACCGGATACTCGATGCGGACATCGTCCGAGCTGAACCACGGCTCTTCCTTGCGACGGAGCGCGTTCTCGATCATCAGGCTCCAAAATCGAGCGTATTCAATGCCCGCCGCGCCCAACGCCCGGCAATAGCCGGCGTCCAGACTGGCGTCGGGATTGGGGTTGACCTCAAGGATGGCCACTCGGCCGTCGTTGCCCATGCGGAAATCGACCCGCGCGTAATCACGACAGCCCATCGCCTGGAAGGCGGCCAGGGCATACTGGTGGAGCTTATCACGAAGCGAGTCGTCGACCGGAGCGGGACAGACGGCCGGCGTCGTCGTATAGAGCACGTGGTCCTCGAACCACTTGGCCTCATAGCTGCAAATGTGCGGGGCCGATTCCGGCATCGCCGAGAAATCGATTTCGGAAACCGGGAGGGCCTGAAGCCGATCGGTTTCGAGCACGGCCACGTTGAACTCCCGGCCCTGGATGAATTCCTCGACCAGGGCGGCCTGCTTGTAGACGCCGATGATCTTGCTCACCCTTTCCTGGAGCGATGCCTGATCGTAAACCACCGAGTCCTGGTAGATACCGAGGCTGGCGTCTTCCTGGTTGGGCTTGACGATGGCCGGAAAAGGCACGTCGATCTTCTGGTCGGCTGAGGTCACCAGACGACCCTTGGCCGTCGGCAGCCCGAAGGCATTGAGAATGGCCTTGGCCTTGAACTTGTCCTGGCAGATGGCCAGGGCCTTGGACGGACAGCCGGTGAAGGGAATGCCGAAGGCTTCGAACATGGCGGCGACGTTGGACTCGAGCTGGGGCCGGCTGCGAAATTCCTCGCACAGGTTGATGAGGACATCGACCTTGAGCTCCTTGATACGGCGCACCAGGCTCATCAGGCTTTCCCGCAACGGAAGGATCGTGGCATTGTACCCGTCATCGGAAATGGCCGCGTAAACGGAATCGGCCACTTCGGCGACGGTGGCTTCAGATTGCCCGTCGCTCGAAGTGTTGAGGGCAGGATTGAAATGACTGTAAGCGATCCCGACCAATTTGTTTTCTTTTTCCATGGTCCTTGATTCCACACCGGGCTGCCGCTTCATCGACCACGCGATGAATCAGCGCCGCATAAGAATAGCCGGCCGTCCGGGCGGCCTTAGGAAGACAGGAGTTCTCTTCCGGGTTGGGCAAAATCCCCGGCAGGGGATTGATCTCCAGGATATTCGGTTCGCCCCGCTCGTCCAGCCGGATATCGATCCGGCACCAGTCCCGGACGCGCAGGAGATGAATGGTTTTCCTGACGACGTCTTCGATCCGATTCTTGAGATCGATATCGAGCTCGGCGGGGCAGCGGAAGATCTCCAGAGGTTTGTCCGGCTGGTCCCAGATCCACTTGGCTTCATAGGAATACACCGGATTCGCCCCCGGCGGCAGCTGTGAATGGTCGATCTCGACGATCGGCAGGATTTCGACGTTGGGCGGATTGCCCAGCACTCCGACCGTGAACTCGCGCCCGGTCAGGAAATGTTCAACGATGACCGGCTCTTTGTATAACGAGTGGACCTCGCGCACCCGCGCCTTGAGCTCCGGGCGGCTCCTCACCACCGAATTGTCCTTGATCCCCTTGCTCGAGCCTTCATGGAGGGGCTTGACGATCGCCGGAAGCTTGACCCGCAGGCTGATTCCCGAACCGTTCTCCACGACCCAGAAAGCGGGCGTGGGAACCTTGTGATAGGCGAGGATCTCCTTGGCCCGCGATTTGTCGAGGCAGATGCCGAGGGTCAGCGGGTCGGAGCCCGTGTAGGGAATCCCCAGCATTTCGCAGATCGAGGGGATATGCGATTCCCGGTTCGGACCGAGGAGGCCTTCGGCGACGTTGAAGACGAGGTCGGGCCTCAGCTTTTTGATCCGGATATAGGCCTCCTCATCGGCTTCGATCGGGAAAACATCATGTTTCTTGCCGAGCGCCCGGCCGATCGCCGCAATGGTCTCGTCTGAGTCGCACTCGGCAAGAAGATCAAGTGGGGGGTCGTCCCCTCCGCGGACCTCTTCGTAGCGGCTGGCCTGTTGAGACGCAGCCATACCATCCTTGGAACTGTAGAGGAAAGCAATTTTCATTGGAGGGTTGTTTAGCTTTGCCGTAAGCTGATGGATTTTTTCGGAGGAGTGATCATCTGAAGCCTTATATGTTTTTTCCTTTTTTTTTCTCTTTTTTCAAATTTTCTTGTTTCATTATTAAATATAGGCAAATTTTCTCAATTGTCAATACTCGGCCCCCTTTTTTTTGGGTGTCCTTGAAAGGTGACTCAACAAATTGTGGTGTTTGATTGTCAAATCGCTGCTGCAACTTTTGTGCCATAAAATTCAGCGGCAGCCGCCTTCCCGTTCCCATCGGCGGGATTCTCGTTCAGACCGAAAGAAAACGAAATGTTCATTCCCAAGTGACTGCAAGAGAACTAATTAGGAATGAGTCGGCGCTTTATGAGAACGACCGGATGAAATAAAATTCCAAGAGATGCATGAACCGAATAACCCGCGGAGACAAGGATCGAAAGAGCTGTATTTTTGGTCTATCGCCTGCGCCGCCGACTCCAAAATCCGGACGAAAAAAAATTTTAAAAAAATTTGACTCAGATCCCCCGATTCCCTTCCTCCCCCTCTTCAAGGAGCAAAATAGGGCGCTCGGAAAATCCGCTGATCGGCTGGTCTCGTTGGCGTGAAACGCGGAATAAAGAAGACCTGGGCCAAGGAGAAAGCCTCCCCCGAAACTTTGGAGCAGCTCAGGAGCCTCGGCACCATCAAGTGACGGCCGCTCAGTGCGTCGGTAAAATCTCTTTGACCCTCATCAATTGAACCTGGTAGGACCGTTCTATCTCGTCCAGGCGAGAGGAGATGTAGGCGACCGTCTCCTTGAGGTTGGGGATAAGGATGTATTCCAGGGCGTTGACGCGGCGGCGGGTGATTTCGATATCAGCCGAGAGGAGCTCGGCGGCCTTCCAGAGACTGGCCATTTCCAGAAGTTCGGGCAGCACCTCACGCATTTTCTTGATCCCGATATCGAGCTCGGACTCGGTGTTCAGGAGGTCGACCTCGGCGACCTCGAGCGCCTGGACCTTGAAATCCGGGATGGCCAGGTTGAGGACCCGCCTCCGCTGCGCTTCGAGGACGAGTCCCCCCTCCGGGATCATCTGCTCGAGCCCGGCAAGTGAACCGCCGCTCCGGGCCAGCGCAAAGGACAGGAAGACTTTGTTCAGCATCCGGCTGACACGGCGCTGGAGTTCGGAGAGCCGCCGGATGTTCTCCAGGAACTGCCGCATCAGCTCTTCCAGCTTGTCCTTGAGCAGCTTGTGGCCGCGCTCGGCCAGGCCGAGACGGCGCCGCAGCCGCAGCAGCTCCATCCGGTTGGGATTGACGTTGAGCCTCATCGTTTCATCATAAGATCAATAGTATTTGTTCAGATATTCGGGCCGGATGCGTTTGAGTTCCGCCCGCGGGATGAGGCGCAACAGCTTCCACCCCAGCTCGAGCGTCTCGAGGATACTCCGGCCGGCGAATTCCGGCTGGCGCACGTAGTCGTTCTCGAAGGCGTCGGCAAAACCCAGAAACAGCTTGTCCAGGTCGCTCAGCGAAGCTTCCCCCAGGATGAGGGCCAGCTCGCGGGCTTCCTTGCCGCGGGCGTAGCAGGCAAAGAGCTGGTTCAGGACATCGGCATGATCCTCGCGCGTCTTCCCGGCGCCGATGCCTTTGTCCTTGAGCCGGGAAAGACTGGGGAGGACGTCGATCGGCGGGTAGATGCCTTGGCGATGGATCTCCCGGCTGAGCATGACCTGTCCCTCGGTGATGTACCCGGTGAGGTCGGGGATGGGATGGGTCTTGTCGTCCTCGGGCATGGTCAGAATGGGAATGAGGGTGATTGACCCCATCTTTCCCTTGATCCGTCCGGCCCGCTCATACATCGAGGCGAGATCCGTGTAGAGATACCCCGGATAGCCGCGCCGGCCCGGGATCTCCTTGCGCGCGGCGCTGATCTCCCGCAACGCCTCGGCATAGAACGTCATGTCCGTCAGGATGACGAGCACGTGCATGTCGAGCCCGAAGGCCAGGTACTCGGCGCAGGTCAGCGCCAAGCGTGGCGTCGCCAGCCGTTCGATCGGCGGCTCGTTGGCCAGGTTGAGGAAGAGCACGGCCCGCTCCAGCGCCCCCGTGTTGCGGAAGTCCTCGATGAAAAAGTTGGCTTCCTCGAAGGTGATGCCCATGGCGCCGAAAACGACGGCGAACTTCTCCTCTTTTCCCAGCACCTTGGCCTGCCGGGCGATCTGGGCGGCGATCCGGGCGTGCGGTAGTCCGCTCCCGGAGAAAAGCGGCAGCTTCTGTCCCCGGACGATCGGGTTCATACCGTCGATCGAGGACAGGCCGGTTTCGATGAACTCGGAGGGATAGTCACGAGCGTCGGGGTTGATCGGGCTCCCCTGGATATCGAGCTCCTTCTCGGCGATGATTTGGGGCCCGCCATCCTTGGGGCGTCCTGAGCCGTCGAAAATACGACCGATGATTTCTTCGGAAACGCCGAGCCTCTGGGACCGCCCGAGGAAGCGCACCCGCGACCGGTCCACGTCCAGGCCCATCGTCCCTTCGAATACCTGGACGATCGCCCGCTCCGTGGAGACATCGAGGACCGTGCCGCGGCGGAGAAGTCCCTGGCCGGTCTCGATCTCCACCAGCTCTCCGTACTTGACGTCCTCGACCTTCTGGACGACGACGAGCGGCCCGACGATATTGGATACGGTCAGATATTCTTTGTACATGTCCGTCTTTCAGTCCCTGACGACCGTGACATCCCCGATCTCTTGAAAGGCCCGATCGATTTCCAGGTAGACCTCCAAGCCTGCCGACTCTTCTTCCGGGGAGTATTTGAGCTGGGCGATTCGCTCCCTCACCCGGAGCGCCAGGATGCTTTCCAGGCTGCGGCCGTCCTCCAGGGCCTTAAGCCCCCGGTGATGGAAATGGAGAATGGCCCGCACCATCAGGTACTGTTTTCTCAAAGAAGTGTAGGTATCCTGCGGATGGTAGGCGTTTTGATGGAGAAAGTCCTCGCGGATCGAGCGGGCCGATTCCAGGGTCAGCCGCTCCTTGAGCGACAGGGATTCGACTCCGACCAGGCGGGCGATTTCCTGGAGCTCGGCCTCCTCTTCGAGGATCTGCATGGTCTCCTGGCGCAAGGCCGTGAAATCCTCGGCCACATGGACCGCCAGGAAATCCTTGATGTTCTCGCTATAAAGCGAGTAGCTCTGGAGCCAGTTGATGGCCGGAAAGTGCCGCATGTTGGCCAGGCGATCATCCAGGGCCCAAAACACTTTGACCACTTTGAGAGTGGCCTGGACGACGGGATCGGAGAGGTCGCCGCCGGGCGGCGAGACGGCGCCGATGACGCTCAGGGCGCCCAGCCGCTCCTCGGAACTCAGGCAAACCACCTTACCGGCACGCTCGTAGAACTCGGCGATCCGGCTGGCGAGATAGGCGGGGTAGCCCTCGTCTCCCGGCATCTCTTCCATCCGGCCCGAGATCTCGCGCAAGGCTTCGGCCCAGCGGCTCGAGGAATCGGCCATCAAGGCGACCGAGTACCCCATATCACGGAAATACTCGGCGATCGTCATGCCGGTATAGATCGAGGCCTCGCGGGCGGCCACCGGCATGTTCGATGTGTTGGCGATGATCACCGTGCGCTCGAGGAGCGGACGCCCGCTCCGCGGGTCCTTGAGCTCGGGGAAGCTGAGCAGGAGGTCGGCCACTTCGTTCCCGCGCTCGCCGCAGGCGACAAAGACGATGATCTGAGCGTCCGACCATCTGGACAGCTGATGCTGGACGACGGTTTTGCCGCTCCCGAACGGTCCGGGAACGCAGGCCGTCCCGCCCTTGGCCAGGGGGAAGAGCGTATCGAGGACGCGCTGTCCTGTGATCAGGGGCTCGTCCGGTATCAGCCGTCGGCTGACCTCACGCTGCTTCCGGATCGACCACGTCTGGTACATCCGGACCTCTCTGACTCCATCCTTCGTCTTGATGCGGGCGACCCATTCCTCGATCGAAAGCCGGCCGGCGCGAACCTCGAGGAGCTTCCCGGCGCCATCGGGCGGCACCATTATGCGGTGGCGGACGATCGGCGTTTCCTCGACCTCGCCGAGAAAATCACCGGCCGCGACCGTCTCGCCGGCCTTGCGCGCCGGGACGAACCCCCACTTCTTCCGGCGGTCCAGCGAGGGAAGCTCGATACCCCGGGTGATAAAGTCTCCCGTCTTGATCCGGATGACGTCGAGGGGCCGCTGGATGCCGTCGTAGATGGAGCTGATGAGCCCGGGCCCGAGCTCGACGCTCAGCGGCTTCCCGGTCAGGACGACCCGCTCGCCGGGCCCGATGCCCGTTGTGTCCTCATAGACCTGGATGAACGCCTGGTCCCCTCTGAGCTCGATGATCTCACCGATCAGTCCCAGCTCTCCGATCTTGACCATATCGTACATCTTGGCCCCCAGGCAGCCCGAAGCGACGACGAGCGGTCCGGCGACGCGAATGATCCTTGGTTCACTCATTGTTTCCCTTTCCTCTGACCAAAGAGTCGGAACCCGTGGCCTTGACGGCCATTTCCCGCACCATCCTCTCGACCAAGTCGGTCAAGGCCCGGTAGTCGGAGAATCCCAAGACCACGGGACAGAACCGTTGGCCGATCTCCTCCCTCTCCTCTTTCAGAACATCCAGCCAGTCCTGATGGACGAGGCACAGGGCATAGTCCTCCTTGACGATCCCGGCCAGGATTCTCCTGGCCTCATCAGCGTTCTGCGGCGAGAAGGTCCGGACACCCATCGCCCGCAAGCCGAAGACGAGATCGGCGGCGCCGATGATGGCCATCCGGTCGAACCTAGACATAGGTCTCACTGATCCTTTCTTTGAGAAGCTCCGCCGGAACAGAGTTCATCTTTCCGACCCCGAGCAGGCGGACGAGGGCGAGCTCTCTTCTTTTCGCCTGGCCGTAGGCAAAGACAGGCTCCGGACCAAAGGTGATGGACCGAGCCCGGCGGAGATCATTCATCAGGAAATCTTCGATCCCCCTTTCCAGGGGGACGAATGTTTCCCGTTCGCTGAGCGCCGTGAGCCCTTTCTCCCACAGCTCCCGGTAGGGCGACGAACCCCGGACCTCGCCCAACTCTATGGAGGCGAGAGCGAAGCGGTCGATGAATTCCCTTTTCTGTATGAACCCGCCTTCGAGAAGCCGTGCCCGCAGCTTTTCCGCCGATAAACCCTGATATCTCGCCCGGGCGAAGATCTTGATGTTCCCGAGGTCGATCCGGCGCCGGACATGATCCCGGAAGAACGGGTAGCCGCTCCCCGCGGCCGCGGCCAGAGCCTGCTCCGGCTGGGTGGCGTAAAGAAAGACGTCGAGGACGTCCTTCTCCAGTATCAACTCGGTCATTTCACGTTTCAAGGCCTCTTCTTCTCCGTCCAAAACGGCGTCGAGTTCGGCCGAATCCCGGACCTTGACCAGGGCCTCGGGATACCTTCCGGCATCATAGATGAGCTTGAGCGCCGCGGCATGCTCGGGCATTTCCGCGGCCTCCTCAAAGACCGCCCGCTGGACGAGGAACCTTTCCAAGGCCCGGACGCGTCCGACGGAATAAATATAATCGAGACGAGACGGTCGCTTCATCGGCTTTTTTCAGATCTTGAGGGCCTCCAAGATGTCTCTTTCCAGCCGCGGGCGCAGCTCTTCGAGCAGCCTGTCCGGCTCGAAGGGTTCCTCCCTGATGCCGTCCTTGACCACGACCTGTCTCTTAAGCCGGATTTCCTCCGGAGCCGTTTGGCTGAACGCTTTCCTCAGTACCTCATCCAGGAGCTCTCTCTTTTGCCGAAGGAGAGCGATCTTCTTTTCCAGCCGGGCTTGGGCCCTGATCTGATTTGCCTGAAGGGAGGCTTCCCGTTCGGTTTCCTTCAGGTGTGCGGCGGCTCCCTCGGCCGCTTCCTTCTCAGCTGCAGTCCGGATGTCTGCGGCTTTTTTCCGGCTTTCCTGGGCGATCCTTTCCGCTTCGGCTTTCCCCTCGGCAATGATTTTTTCGACGATATTCTCTAAGCTCATGGTCCTGCCTTTACCCTCTTCGAACGCTCAGAATATCACGCTGTTGAGCAACAGGACCGTGGTGAGCAGGCCCAGCACCGCATAGGTCTCCACCAGGGCCGCCAGCACAATGGGCTTGGCCAGGTCTTTAGGCTGCTTGGCTATCATGTAGACACCGGTCGCGCAGACTTTGCCCTGATGGATGGCCGACAGGAACCCGACGAAAGCCACCGGAAGACAGGCGATCAGGATCTGCCATCCCTGATGAACTGTGGGAGTGGCCCTGGTGCCCGCCAGCAGTCCCAGCTTGAGGACAACCAAGAACCAGGTCAGGAATCCATAAATGCCCTGGGTGCCGGGGAGAGCGACGAGGAGGAGGAGGCTGCCGAATTTCTCCGGGTCCTCGCTCATGACGCCGCTGGCCGCCTGGCCGGCCAGGCCGACACCGATCGCGGAGCCGCTGCCCGCGAACACGAAGGCGATGGCCCCGCCGAAGATTGCTAAGGTCAACCCTAAGTCCATCGTTCTTACCTCCTACTCTTCATTGGCCAACGATCTGTTCAAACGAAATCGATATATTTTCCCTCCATCCGGAACGGCCGGAAGGGCTTCCCCCCGGGCTGAAAGAACCGGGTGAAGAACTCGACGAACTGGAGGCGCATCGAGTGGACGAACGCCCCGAGAAAGCTGATGGCCAGGTTGAATGTGTGCCCTCCGAGAAAGATCAGGCCGGCGAGCAGCCAGCCGAGCCAGGGGATGCCGAGCGCCGTGTGGGCGAGCGTGTTGACAACCATGGCGATCACACCCGTGGACAGCCCGAGGGCGAAGAGCCGCGTGTAGGAAAGGATATCCCCCAGGTACTTGGAAATGTCGTAGAGGCTGTAAAGCCCTCCGAAGAAGCGGGCGAAGGGATTCCGCTTAGGCGCGGCGAAAAAGACGACTCCGGCCGCTCCGACGAGGGCCAAGATGCCGGCGATTTTCTGCTTGGTCAGCGCATAGACGATGAGCGCGGGTACGAGGAGCAGCCACCCGCCCTGGACGAGGATCGACTGGAGGTAGTTCTTCTGTTTCAACCCGCTGATCAAGCTCAGAAGCGTGCCCAGCCAGACCTGGATGAAACCCAGGGCGAGCGCCAGGATGATGAATTTCATCGGATCGAGGAGCGGGTCGAGGAGGAGGAGCTGCCGGATGGGAAATCCGAACCAGCTTCCGACCAGCGTCCCGAGGATGATGTTCGATATTCCCAGGAGCAGCAAAAGCCTGGCAAAAAGCAATGCAGTGCCCTTCGGCTTGCCGAATTTGAGGTAGAGGAGGCTCAACAGGGTGATCACAGCTCCGTAGCCCGCCTCGCTCAAGCATAACCCGACGAAGATGAAAAAGAACGGCGCCAGCGTAATCGTCGGATCTATGGTGCCGCGCTGGGGGAGGCCATAGAGAGTGGTGATGATCTCGAAGGGACGGACCAGCCGGGGATTATCCAGAATGACCGGAGGATCTTCCTCGGGCAGGGGCGGACGCAGATACAGCTCGCCGGCTCCGGAGTACGGTTCCAGGGCCGACCGGAGTTTGGGCACGTCGGCGGCCCTGATCCAGCCTTCGAGATAAATGACCTTTTCCGTCTCTCCCAGAAACCCGGAGGAGGCGATCTTCTGCCGCTCGTTATAAAAGAGGTCGTAGAGCCGGCCCAATTTTTCGCGCTGATCAGCGAGCCCTTCCGATTCCTTGTCCAGCTCGGCGATCCGGGCCTTGATCTCCTCGATCTCCCGGCGGTTCCTGTCGATGACATCCACGACCCGCATTCGTTCAGCCGCCCTGTCGAGGATCGGGTCGGCGATATAGACAGGGCTGAACTGAAGGTCCTTGAGCTTCTCTTCGATCAGGCCCTCATCGGCTTCCAGAAAGAGGAGGAGAGTCAGAAAGTGCCTCTTTTCCGCGATGATAAATCGATGCCAGACGGGATTCTCGCCGGCCATCTTGAGGAACGGCTCTTCCTGGGAACGCGGGAGAGTTCCCAACCTGAATTCCCAATCTCCGTCCGAACGGAAATGGGAGAGTGGAAGGTCCAGCTCGTCCAGGGGCAGGAGAAATTCGACCTCCTTCTCGAGCAGCTTGAGCCGGAAGAGAAGCTCCTGGTGTTCGGCCACAAGCCTCTCGATCTCCTCCAGGACCGGGAGATAAGAAAAGCTGCCGAGCTCTTCGCGGACTTCCGGGGTCAGCGTCGGCTTCTGCGCCATTAGCTTGTCCAGGAGTCCTTTTTTCTCCCCTAGCGAGAGAAAATCCAGGCCGTCTTTCAAACGGCGGAGGAGCTGGTCTAAGGCTGAAATCTCAACAGGGGAAAGGCTCAACCCGAAAGCCTCCCGCGGGACCTCCTCAAGCTGGACGATACCCGCTTGCTGGAGCGAGGCCAGAAGCGGCATTTTGACGGATGAATGGGCCAGGACCTGGACCTTCTCCATCCTGGAGATGCCCATGTTTTAAACCGACCCTCCCCCCAGGAATTTCCGGATCTTCAGCCCGACCTTTTTGACCGCTTCTTCAAGGACTGCGCCGGCTTGGCGCCGCAGGGTGGCGAGCTCCGCTTCGGTCTCGGCCCGGATGGCCTCGGCTTCCTGGTGAGCCCGTTCGAGGATGGCCTTTTTCCGGTCATCCGCCTCTTTCTTAGCCTCGGCGAGAGACCTTTGCTTGATCTCCTCCGCGGCCTCCGCGGCCTCCTCGACGATTTGGACCGCGGTCTTCTCCCGGGCTTCGCGGATGATCGCCTTCGCTCTTTCTTCGGCCTCACGGACCCTGTCCAGCGCTTCCAGAGCCGGGCTCTTTTTAGCGTCACCGTTCATCCCCGTAACCTCGTCTTCCATCCTTATTCTATATAATCACAGCTCATCATAGAATTCTAAACCATTTTAAGCGTATAACTGATATCCAACCTGACAGCGTGTCGGTCAGGGCAAAAAGGTCGTGTGGAGATAATAGGACCGAAGGTCCAATTTCCTCCGGCACGCCCTTCGCTCAAGGGCTCGAAGCGTAGATTTCCAGTCGCTCGGAGGTATCTTAAAGAGGAGAAAGGCTCCGGCCTTGAAGAGGCCACGCAAGGTCTCTACGGGCAACCCTCTTTCCAGATGGAGGACGACGCCTGATCCAGCGGCCGAGGCTGCACGGACCGTATCTTCCAGGAGAGCTGCTGCTGCCGCCTCATCGAGGCCCTCAGCGGAAAGATGAATCCAGCCGCCCGCCCGGGCCAGGGCCTCGAGGCCGGCTTCAGGCAGACCATGATGATAATAAACCACTCGGCTTCCGGCCTTGCGGCAGGCAGCTGCCAGGCCGGCCAGCTCAGCCAGGTCACGAGGTTTTTCGCGGCTCGAGAGATGAATATCGATGCCGCTCCGGCCGATTTCCCGGAGAAAGCCCCACGACGAGGAGACGTCCGCCGGGTCTCCGGTCAGCTCACCATAATAAAATAGGGCGATGACGGCGTTTCCCCTGGCCGAGGCCTTGGCCAGGAGATCGAGCTCCGTCCTATCCGGGCGAGTTTTATCCGAAGTGTAAAGATCGGCTCCGGCCTCGGCCAGCCATTCGAGCTCGAAGGCATTGAATTTCCCGGTGTCTAGCAGGCGCAGTCGCCCGCCGTTTCGGCGGCTTATTTTCGCGGCATCCAGGAAGGAAGTGAATTCGTCCTGGTCATCCCGGGTCGTGATCTCCAATCCCTGTGCCGCTCGGCTGAGCAGATCCGACATCCCGGGCGTGCCTTTTTCGCTCATCGGTGAAGCCCTAGTATGTCAGAAAGGCCACCTCAAGTAAAGAAAACCCGGCGCCCTAATTCGCTTGAAAAAAGAGGCCGTCTTCTTTACCATCGGAAGCAGCATGATCAAGCCCAAGACCGCTCTCGTACTCTATTCCGGCGGGATTGACTCGACGACGGCCCTGTACTGGGCGCGGGATTCTTATGCACAGGTTCGGGCGCTCAGCTTCAATTACGGCCAGCGTCACAAAGTCGAGCTGTCCCTGGCCCGCCGATTGACGGGACGGCTCCGTGTTCCTCATACGGTCCTCAAGATCGACCTCCGTCAAATCGGCGGCTCGGCCCTGACGGACGCCTCCATTCCCCTCCCCAGATTCCGGCGCCCCGAGGATTTCGCAGCAGGCATTCCTCTGACTTATGTCCCCTTCCGGAACGGGATTTTCCTGGCGCTGGCCGCCGCCTGGGCGGAAGCCCGGGGACCCGCCGACATCGTCTGTGGGTTCAACACGATCGACTCCCCCCACTACCCGGACACGCGCGGGTCCTTCATCCGGGCCATGGAACGGGCGATCGACCTGGGAACCGGGGCCCGTTCAAAAGGCCGTCCGATCAGGATCATCGCGCCCCTCCTCCGGATGAGGAAGTCCGAGATCATCCGGAAGGGACTCAGTCTGGGCGCGGACTATTCCTTCTCCGTCTCCTGCTACGGCGGAAGCGAGGTCCCCTGTCGGCGCTGCTCCTCCTGCCTGCTCCGGCAGAGGGCCTGGCGGGAGGTCGGGACGACGGACCATCTCCTCGTCAGGTTGAGAAAGGAAGGGAAAATATGAGTTGGAAACTCCGGGTCAGAGAAAAGTTCCAGGCCGCGCATTTCCTCAAAGAATACCAGGGCAAGTGCGAGAAGATCCACGGCCATACCTTCCAGGTCGAGGCCGTGCTTGAAGTCAAGGAGCTCGACCGGGCCGGTATCGGTATCGACTTCACCCGCATCAAGACCAAGCTGACCGAGGTCCTGCCCGATCACACACTGCTCAACGATGTCTATCCTTTCAACCCTTCGGCCGAGAACCTCGCCCGACAGTTCTTCGGCGAACTCAAGAAAGACTTCCCGGTTATCGAAGTGACCGTTTGGGAATCCGAGGATGCCTGTGCCGCCTACTCTGAAGATCATTGAGGTATTCCCCTCCATCCAGGGCGAAGGGATGCGGCAGGGCGAGCCGACGGTCTTTGTCCGCCTCGCCGGCTGCGACCGGAGGTGCTCATTCTGTGACACGAAATATGCCTGGACGGGAGGCCGGCTGTTTTCCGCCGAAGAGGTGCTCGAAAAGACCCGCCGGGTCCGCCGACGTTACCCTGCCCGCTGGGTCTGCCTGACCGGAGGAGAGCCGTTCATGCAGGACATCCGACATCTGGTCCGGCTGCTCAAGCGAGATCACTGCCGCGTCCAGGTAGAGACCAACGGCACCCGGTACTATCCGACAGCGGCCGACTGGTTGGCTGTCTCGCCTAAACCCAAAGAATACCTCGTCCGGCCGGAGTTCCAGCGGCTGGCCAAGGAGGTGAAGCTCGTGGTCACCCGGGACTTGAGCCTGGCGATCATCGGAAAAATGCGGGCCGCTTTCCCGCCCCGTGTCCCGATCATCCTCCAGCCCGAGTCCAACCGGCGCTGGAGCCAGAAGCGGGCGCTCTTTTTAATAAAGGAAGCCCTGGGCGCCGGCTTGGACAATATCCGAATTTCCGCCCAGCTCCATAAGGTCCTTCGCACCCGCTGACCAGGACACCCCGGGCCGATCATAAAAAAGTCCTTGTGGATATCCCCTTCTTTTTGACAGATGCCATCCAATAATGGTATTTTCTTTTGCTTTAGACGTCGCCCGGATCGAAAGAAACAGGACGGCCGCGGAGGCGAGACACGGAGGGTCAAGAGGACTCCTCCGAGGAAGAAAGTAATGACGGAAAACGCGGGGGACAGGGCGCGCGGCGCCGGATTCCTCCGCATCTTTCGCCTCCCGACGCGGCGCGCCGCCTACGTCTTTTACCGCAACCTGGCCGTCCAGTTCGCCCTCCTCTTCGGCCTCTGGATCCTCATGAGCGGGCACTACGACGCCTTCCATGTCGGGGCGGGCGCCGCCTGCGCGCTGGCCGTCGTCGCCGTCAACTTCCGGCTGAACAAGTTTTTCTTCATCCGGGACGACCTCTGCCAGTGCGCGCCCATCCGGCTCCGGCGCCTGCTCGTCTACGTTCCCTGGCTTCTCTGGCAGATCGTCGTCGCCTCGCTCCAGGTGGCCGCCGTCGTCCTCAACCCGAAGATGCCCGTGAACCCCTCCTTCGTCCGCTTCCGGACGAAACTCCCGACCATCGCCGCCCGCGTCATTCTAGCCAATTCCATCACGCTGACCCCCGGGACGATCACCGTCGAACTCGAGGACGACGCTTTCCTCGTCCATTCGTTGATCGACGCCTCCCACTCCAGCATCTTGGACGGCACCCTGCCCGGCCAGGTGGCCCGTCTCTACGACCGGACGCCGGGCCAGGTCGTCAGCCGCGCCCGCGTCCTCAAGTCGAGGAGGGGAAACTGATGGATAAGTATTATATATATCTCGGCGTCATCCTGACTGTCGTCATCCTCATTCCGCTCTATCGCGTTCTCCGCGGCCCGACTCTTTTCGACCGGATGCTGGGCGCCGCGGCCATCGGGACGAAGACCATGGTTCTCATCGTCGTCATCGGCTTCATCTTCAACCGCCTCGACATGTTCATCGACATCACCCTGGCCTACGCCGTCCTCAACTTCATCGGCACGATTGCCGTGGCCCGCTACCTGGGCGCTATCCGAAAGAGGGGGAAATGACGCCGCTCAACTTCGTCGTGGCCAACTTCATCGTCAGCATCGGCATTTTCTTCCTCCTGGTCGGGAGCATCGGGCTCATCCGCCTGCCCGACTTCTACAGCCGGGCCCATGCCGTGGGGAAAAGCGACACCCTGGGGATCATCCTGGTCGTCCTCGGCCTGATCATCCACGAGGGACTCACGCTGAACAGCGTCAAGCTGGGCCTCATCATAGTTTTCGTCGGCCTGACCAGCCCGACGGCTACCCACGCCCTGACTAAGGCCGCCTACCGCTTCGGCCTCCGGGCCTGGGTCCGGAAAGACGGCGGCGGGGACAATCGCAGTGAACATGCCCGGGGCGGCGCCGAAGACGCAGGCCGGGAGAAGGAGGCCTGAATGCACTGGGAACTCGAATTGACGCTCTTCATCTTCCTGGTCGTTACGGCGCTGCTCGCCCTCGAGTCGCGCAATCTCCTGACGGCCGTCGTCAGCCTGACCGTCTTCAGCTTTCTTTCGGCCCTGCTCTACGTCGCCATGGGCGCCGTGGACGTCGGCTTCACCGAGGCCGTCGTCGGCGGCGGCGTGAGCGGGGTCCTGTTCGTCGTCACTATCTTCAAGACCACAAGAAAGTGCCGGGATTGAAAGCCGTAAACTTCGCCGTCCTCGCGCTTTTCGGCGCCCTGCTGGTCTTCGCCGCGTCGGGGCTTCCGGACCGGGGCGACCCGTCCGCTCCCCTGCACCGCGACACCAGTCTCGCCGGGACGCCCAACGCGCCGTCCTACTACATCCGCAACGCCAAAAAAGACGCCGCCACGCCGAACATGGTCACGGTGATCCTGGCCGACTACCGGGGTTACGACACCATGGGGGAAGAGACGGTCATCTTCACCGCCGGCCTGGTTTGTTTCCTTATCCTGAGGCGCGGGCGGAAGCGCAATAAAGAGGACAAAACCTCATGAGAGAATTTGACAGCGATGACATCGTCATCCTGGTCAGCCGGACGCTCTCGCCGTTCATCATGCTCTTCGCCCTGTATGTCGTCTTCCATGGACACTACAGCCCGGGAGGCGGGTTCCAGGGCGGGACGATGCTGGCTGCGGCGGTTATGCTCATCCGTCTTGCCGCCGGTTCGGAGCTCGCCCGTCTCCAATTCCCGCAGGAACTGGGCACCCCCCTGGGCGCGGCCGGAGTGTTCATCTATTTCGGCACCGGGCTCGCGGCCATGCTCGGCGGCGGCCGGTTCCTCGATTACGCTTTCCTGCCCCTGGCCGGGACCGCCCCGGCCCTTCGCTCGCTCGGAATCCTCCTAGTCGAGGTGGGCGTCGGTCTGGCCGTCTTGGGTATCCTGATCGCCATCTTCGACGACCTGCTCGAGGGGAGCGGGGAATGATGACGCTGGACTTTTTCGTCGGTCACTATGCCTATTGGTTTGTCATCGCGCTCCTCGTCCTCGGCCTCTACGGCATGATCGTCAAGCGCAACCTGGTCAAGAAACTCATCGGCATGACCATCTTCCAGGTGGCTGTGATCATTTTTTATATCGCCAGCGCGGTCAAGCGCGGCGCCACCATTCCCATCGCCGACAAGGCCATCGGCACGGCCGACGCGTCGCTCTACATCAATCCCCTCCAACACACCCTGATGCTCACGGCCATCGTCGTCGGCGTGGCCACGGCCGGAGTCGCCTACGCGCTCCTCATCATCATCTTCCGGCGCTACAACACGCTCCATGAGCCCGAACTCATGGAGGCGATGAAACACGAGGAAGAGGAGGACGGCGATGAGTGATGCACCGGCCCTTCCCGTCCTCATTCTCCTGGGGACGGCCATCCTCTCTCCGCTCGTCTCCCTGCTCTTGCGGCGGTCGGCCCGCGCGCTCGCCGTCGCCGCCGTGGCCGCGGCCGCCTCGATCTCGGCCGTCAACCTCGTCCGGGTGCTCAGCGGAGGGACGCTCCACACCCACATGGCCGGCTGGCCGCCGCCCATCGGGATCGAGTACGTCCTCGACCCGCTGGCCGCCTTCGTCGCCGCGGTCATCAACAGCATCGCCCTTATCGTCCTCGTCCACGCGCGGCTTTCGGTCGACGCCGAGATCCCGGACAGGAGCCGCCATGTCTCCTACTACGCCCTCATCCTGCTCATGCTCTGCGGTTTCAACGGCATCGTCGCGACCGGCGATTTTTTCAACCTGTACGTCTGGCTGGAGATCAGCTCCCTGTCTCTTTACGGCCTCGTCGCCGCAGGCGACCGGAGGTCCCCCGTGGCCGCCTTTCGCTACCTCATCATGGGGACGATCGGCGCCACCTTCTATCTCCTCGGGCTGGGGTTCCTGTTCGTCATGACCGGGTCGCTCAACATGGCCGACCTGGCCGCCATCCTGCCCCACGTGTGGCGCGAGCCGCCCGTCGTCGTCGGGCTCGTGCTGATGGTCGCCGGGATGTCGATCAAGATGGCTCTCTTCCCTCTCCATGGCTGGCTGCCCGACGCCTACACGACCGCTCCTTCGTCCGCCTCGGCCCTGATTGCTCCCACCGGAACGAAGGTCGGAGCCTATGTTCTCATCCGCCTGCTGTTTTTCGTCTTCGGCGCCGAGTTCACGGCCCGGACGCTTCCGGTGACATCGGTTATCGGCTGGCTCGCGGCGGCGGCCGTCATCTACGGTTCGGTCATGGCCATGGCTCAAAAGGAGTTGAAGCGCATGCTGGCCTTCAGCTCGGTCGCCCAGGTGGGATATATCGGGATCGGGATCGGGCTGGCCAGCCCGCTGGGGCTGATCGGCGCCCTACTCCACGTGTTGAACCATGCCTGTATGAAGGCTCTTCTCTTTCTCGTGGCCGGGTCTTTCCGGCTGAAGCTCGGCCATTCGCGCATCGATCGCTTCAACGCCTCGGTCCGGCGGCGGATGCCCTGGACGACGGCCGCCTTCGCCGCCGGCGCCCTTTCCATGGTCGGCGTGCCGCCTCTGGCCGGTTTCTTCAGCAAGTGGTACCTCGCCCTCGGGGCCGTCCAGGCGTCGAACTGGATATTCCTGGCCGTCATCCTGGTGAGCAGCCTTCTCAACGCCGTCTACTTCTTCCGCGTCCTCGAGCGCCTCTACATGGGAAAAACGGGGGGGGCAGGCAAACAGGAAGGGCCGGCCGGGGAAGCTGCAGAGGACGGGCCGCGGGACGGAGAGGCGGCGGCATCCATGCTGGTTCCGGTTCTCCTGCTGGCCGCGGCGCTTCTCGTCATCGGCCTGTTGAACGCCGTCGTAGTCAAGGAAGTCATCATGAAGATGATCCCGCAGGGGATGATGTAGGGCGATGACGCAGATGACGCACGCCGCCGGATTCTCCTCGCTGGCTCCGCTGCTGGCCGTGCTCGTCTCCCTGGCCGCCGTGCCCCTCATTCTGGCCTCGGCGCGGCGGCCGAACCTCCGGGAGTTCTGGACCCTGGCCGCTTCCTTCCTCAAGTTCGGTCTCGTCTTCTCTCTCCTGCCGCACGTTCTCGCGGGGAGAGAGGCGACGGTCGTTCTTCTCGAGATCGCACCGGGCATCCGGCTGGCTCTCCGGGCGGACCCGTTCGCCGTCTTCTTCGCCCTGGTCGCCTCGGGACTGTGGATCCTGACGTCGTTCTTCTCCATAGGCTACGTCCGGGGGCTGGACGACAAGCGACAGACGCGCTACTTCGCCTCTTTCGCCGTCTGCTTGTCGGCGACCATGGGAGTCGCCTTCGCGGCCAACCTCCTGACCTTCATCATTTTCTACGAGATCCTGACCGTAGCCACCTATCCCCTGGTCATCCATAAGGAAACACCGGTGGCCATCCGGGCTGGACGGAAGTACCTGGCCTACACGCTGACGGCCGGAGTCTTCCTCGTCGCGGCGACGGTCGTAACGTATCAAGCGGCCGGGACGCTCGATTTCCGGGCCGGCGGCATACCGGGGCTTGCGGACGTTTCCGGCGGGACCCTGCGAGCGCTCTTTATTCTTTTCATGGCCGGTGTGGGCGTCAAGGCGGCCATCATGCCGCTCCACGGCTGGCTGCCGACGGCCATGGCCGCGCCGACGCCGGTCAGCGCCCTACTCCATGCGGTGGCCGTGGTCAAGTCGGGCGTCTTCGGAGTCGTCCGGGTGGTCGGGTTCGTCTTCGGCCCGGCCCTGATGAAAGGCCTTGGGCTCAACGGTGTCCTGGCCGTCTTCGCCGCAGTAACCATTATCGCTGCCTCCCTGATCGCCTTTCGACAGGACAACCTCAAGCTGCGGCTGGCCTACAGCACGGTCGCCCACTTGTCTTATATCGTCCTCGGTTCCGCCCTTCTTTCGACCGGGGCGTTAACAGGGAGCGTCCTTCATCTCGCCTTTCACGCGACATTGAAGATCACTCTGTTCTTCTGCGCGGGGGCGATCTACGTCAACCTGCACCGTGAGAACATCTCCGACCTCGACGGCATCGGCCGGGTCATGCCCTGGACGATGGGCGCCTTCACGGCGGCCGCGATCGGCCTGTCGGGAGTGCCGCCCCTCAACGGTTTCGTCAGCAAGTGGTGGCTGGGATGGGGAGCGGTCGAAGCGGGAAACGTCCTGCCCCTGGCCGTCCTCGCCTTGAGCGGACTGCTGAACGCCGGCTATCTCCTCCCCATCGTCCGGCGGGCCTTCTTGCGGCCGGGCAAGGGACTCGACGGCAAGGGCGAGGCGTCGCCCTTCATGGTCGTGCCCCTCGTCCTGGCCGCGCTTCTGTCCCTGCTCTTCGGGCTCGTCCCGGACCTCTTCTTCCGGTTCCACGACCTGGCGCGCGCCGTCGCCGCCGCTATCCTGGGAGGCGCGGGACGATGATTTCGAAGGAAAAGAGCCGGGGAATCGCTGCAGGCGCTGCGGCCGTGCTCGCCTGTCTCGCGGCCGAGCGGATCTTTCTCCACGGAGGGAGCCACGACGGGCACTGGTGGGACGCCATCCCGGCTTTCTACGCGTTGTTCGGGTTCGCCGGCGGCCTTTTCCTCTCTTACGGGGCCAAGTTTCTGGCCAAGCGTTTCCTCCAGAGAAAAGAGGGCTACTATGACGGGGATTGAGAATCTGCCGCCCGCCCTGCCGCTCCTTGCCGGGGCAATAGTTTTGCCTCTCCTGCCGCGCCGGGCCAGGCCGTGGGTGTTTCTTGCCGCGACGGCCCTCGCCCTGGTCCTCGCCTGGACTGCGCCCGATGGGACGCACGGCGTGCTGCGCTCCGCCGGGCTCGAACTCGTCCTCTTCCGGGTGGACGCCTTGAGCCGTGTCTTCGGCGTTATCTTCGCTTTCATCGCCCTGGCCGGCGGCATCTACGCCTTCCACGTCCGCGAAGCGGTTCAGCCGGCGGCGGCGCTTTTTTACGCCGGCGGATCGCTCGGCGTCGTCTTCGCCGGCGACTTCTACACGCTTCTCGTTTTCTGGGAGATCATGGCGGTCGCCTCGGCCGTCCTTGTCTGGGCCGCCCGGACCCCGGAGTCGACGAAGGCGGGCTGGCGGTATCTCATGGTCCACCTCTTCGGCGGCGTCCTTCTCTTCGCCGGGATCCTCATGCACGCCGCCGGGACCGGGGGGACAGCCGTAGCGGCGTTCGCTCCGGGAGGAGCATCGGCCGCGGCCTGGCTCATCCTCTGCGGTGTCGCCGTCAACGCCGCCGTGCCGCCCCTCCACGCCTGGCTGCCCGACGCCTACCCGCGGTCGACGGTCACGGGCTCCGTGTTCCTGAGCGCCTTCACGACCAAGGTCGCCGTCTATGTCCTCCTCCGCGTTTTCCCGGGATGGGAAATCCTGCTCGGCCTCGGCGTCCTCATGGCGATCTACGGCGTCGTCTACGCCATGTTGGCCGACGACATCCGCACCATCCTGTCCTACCACATCATCAGCCAGGTCGGCTACATGCTGGCCGGGGCCGGGATCGGCACGGCGCTGGCCGTCAACGGGGCGGCGGCCCACGCCTACAACAATCTCCTTTACAAAACGCTCTTGTTCATGGGCGCGGGCGCCGTCATCCAGGCCACGGGGAAGAAGAAGCTGTCCGAACTGGGCGGCCTGGCGAGGGCGATGCCCTGGACGGTGGGTCTTTACATTGTCGGCGGATTATCCATATCGGGCGCTCCTCTTTTCAACGGATTCATTTCTAAATCCATGGTCATCGCCGCGGCCGGGGAGGCCCACCACGACTGGGCCGTGCTGCTTCTCCTGCTCGCCTCCGTAGGGACATTCCTCAGCGTCGGGCTGAAACTGCCCTACTTCGCCTGGTTTGGCGGCGGGAAGGAAGCCGCGGCGCCGCCGTCCCCTGTGCCGCGGAATATGACGCTCGCCATGGCCCTCACGGCCGTGCTCTGCATCGCGCACGGCGTCGTTCCCCCGCTTCTGTACCGTTTCCTACCTCATCCCGTGGACTTCGAAGCTTACGCGGCGTCCCACGTCATCGAGGTCGTCGAGATTCTTGCCTTTTCCTTCGCCGCCTTCTGGCTCTTGAGGAATTTCCTCCGTCCGAAGGCGGGCGTCCTCCTCGACACGGACTGGGTCTACAGGAGGCCGGGCGCGGCCGCGGCGAGGCTCGTCGTCTCCCTCAACGGCCGCTTCTTCGACGCCACCGACCGCGCGGCGGAGAGAATCGTCGAGAAGGCGGTCCGGTTCAGCCGGAACCCGGCCGCCGCTCTTGGAAAACTTTCCGCGCTGCCCGGCGTGAGCACGGCCGGGCGCGGCAGAGAAGCGGCGGGAGATTTCGTCGCGCCGGGCGCCGGCCGTCCATCCACCCGGATCCTCCTCCTCCTCATCCTGGCCGTCTTCATCGTCCTCGCTTTCCTCGCCCTGCTGTCCGTCTGAGTACGCGGCACGGCCTCCGAGCTCCAAGATCTGCCGGCGGCTCGGGCTGCTGGCGGCGGCCAAGATCGAAGAACTCATTTCTCCTCTTAAGACCACGGCTTAGAAATCAAGACCATCAAGCGCGGACGCCTTCCTTTGTTTTTTGGAACCACCTGTAGCCGAAACGAGTGAGATAGAATCCCAGGAAGATGATCAGCGTCCCGATGACCTGGATGGGACCGACATTCTCGCCGAGGAAGAGATAGGCGAAAAAGACTGTAAAAACGGGCGTGATGTTGCCGTAGATGCCCGTTTTGGTGTTGCCCACCCGTTTCACCGAGGAATACCAGATGACATAGCTTACGGCGATGGCGAAGACGGCCGAAAAGAGAAGAGCCGCCCAGCTTGCCGTCGAAAGAGAGCCCCAGGACAGAGAGGCGACCTCCTTGACTGTCAGCGGAAGATAGAAGAGCGTCCCGATGGACAATGTCACCGTGGTCAGCCGGAGCGGAGACATCCTGTTCAGGAGAGGCTTGGAAAAGACCGTGTAGACAGCCCAGAAGAGGTTCCCGGCGAGGATCATCAGGTTCCCCTTGAGGCTCTCTTCCCCTCCGGAAAACTTAGGCAAATCGCCGAAGAGGACGAGCGAAAGGCCGAAGAACGACATCAGAATCCCGACCCAGCCGACCCAGTGGATTCGCTCCCGGATAAAAAGAGCGCTCAGCAGGGCGATGAAGATGGGTGTCATGGTCATGACCAGGGATGTCGTCGAGGCGCTGGTCCGGTGGATGCCGTTGATAAAGAGGGATTGGTAAAAGGTGTTGCCGACGATCCCGAGGATGACGACCCTGGCCACGTCCTTTCTGGAAAGAGGAATACGCCCCTCTTTTCGCCGTAGGTAGACGAGGAGCAGGAGCGAGGCGATGGTCAGGCGCGGACCGTTGAAACCTCCCGGAGTGAACTCGCGCAGGGCGATCTTAACGACCGAGAAATTGACCGCCCAGAGCAGGACGGCCAGCAGCATGAAGAGGTCGGTGGCGCCGAGGCGGGAAGAGTTCTCGTTATTCTGCAGATTGACGGGAGCGGGGATAACGGGCTTCGACAACGGACTTGATCCCTCCTCTTGGGTTGAACTCCCCCGTGACCACGGCGTTGACAGGACGGCAGGCCTTGATGATATCCTCCAGGATACGGTTGACGGTGTTCTCGTAAAAAATGCCCAGGTTCCGGTAGGCGATGATGTACTCCTTCAAAGACTTGAGCTCCAGACAGGAATCCCCCGGGGTGTAACGGATGGTGATCACCCCGAAATCAGGCAGGCCCGTCTTGGGGCAGACGGAAGTGAACTCCGGGATTACGATCTCGATCTCGTAGTCGGCGAACTGGTTGGGGAACGTCTCCAGACGTGGCAGCCGGGCCTTCAGTCCGGCTCTGGCCTCTTTTTCTCCGTAACCTTTGAGGCGGTCTTTTCTCATCCTGACCTTCGTATTTTCTCCAGCAGTATATATCACTCCCTGCCTGAAAACAAACCCGAACCCGGAAGCATGTCTATTTAGTCTGATCTATTCACAAATAATGCAATAAAATATTCCCCCTCCCCGACCCTCTCCCGTCCAGGGAGAGGGAATTTTTTACTCTTCATTTCATGAATAATTCAGGTTAGGTGATGGACATAATAAACAACTTGGGAATGTCAGCGCTCCCGCTCAGGTTTTTAAGTTATTCAT
>DATKXS010000141.1:0-4084 GCA_035528895.1 Candidatus Desulfaltia sp. | reverse complement strand
CTAAGATGACTCCCGACGAGCTGAAAAAAGAGCAGGAAGCGGCCGACGAGGACATGCGCCGGCACTGGCGGGTCGTCGACGGGACGCTCGTCTTCGACGGGCAGGGCCACAGCCTCTGCACCGCCAAGGATTATGCCGACTTCGAGCTCTTCGTCGACTGGAAGATCGAGCCCTCGGGAGACAGCGGAATCTACCTCCGCGGCTCCCCCCAGGTCCAGATCTGGGATCCGGCCCAGTCGCCCGAAGGTTCGGGAGGGCTTTATAACAACAAGGTCGGACCGTCCAAGCCGCTTTGCCCGGCCGACCGTCCGGTCGGTGAGTGGAATACCTTCTTTATCCGGATGGAGGGAGACCGGGTGACCGTCCATCTCAACGGAATTCTCGTGGTCGATGATGTCGTCATGGAGAACTACTGGGAGCGCGATAAGCCGATCTATCCGGCGGGCCAGGTCGAGCTCCAGGCCCACAGCACGCCGCTTTATTTCAAGAACATCTCCCTCCGGGAGATCCCGGAGCATTAATTTTCGCGAGTAAGGGCGGTATCGAAGATGACCTACAAAGGTTCAACGAAGACTGTCCCCGAAATCGCCAAGGAGCTCAACGTCCGGTATGCCCTCGAGGGGAGCGTTAGAAAAGCCGGAAACAACCTGAGAATCACGGCCCAACTCATCGAGGCCAGAAGAGATATGTATCAATGCTCGGAGGAATCCATCTCATGGGGACAGAGGCTTTATCATGGCTAGAACATGCGGTCGCCCGGGGCTGGGCGAATTACCCCCTGTTTTCCAGGATCGATCCCCTCTTGGCGAATATCCGGAGCGAGGAGCGTTTCCGGAAGCTCATGGAGCGGGTCAAGCGCGAGTGGGAGAATTTCGAAGTCTGACAAGGAGTCGATCCCATGAAACCCAGCAAAGCGAATCCGTGAGGAGGGAATATGGCCAAAGCGCATAACATCACTCTGCTCGGGGCCGGGCTCATCGGCACGTTCTACACGATGACGATCCAGGGACAGCGCAGCCGCGATCGCATCCAGACCATCTGCGCCCTGACCGAGGACGAAGCCAAAGCCTTCGCCCGGAAGTGGGGAATTCCCAAGTGGACGGCCAGCATGGCCAAGGCCGTGAACGACCCGGATACCGACATCGTCATCATCGGTGTACCCAACTATCTCCACAAGAAAGCCGTCACCTTGGCGGCCAAGGCCGGGAAAGCGGTCCTCTGCACCAAGCCGCTGGCCCGCAACGCCCGCGAAGCCCTGGAGATTATGGAGATCGTGGACAAGGCCGGTGTGTTTGCCGGCTATCTCGAGGACCTGGTCTATACACCCAAGACGCTGAAATCTGTTGCCTCGGTCAAGCGGGGAGCGCTCGGCAAGGTCCTCTGGGTCCGTTCGCGCGAGACCCATTCCGGGCCGCACAGCGCCTGGTTCTGGGACAAGAAACTGGCCGGCGGCGGGGCCATCGTCGACCTGGCCTGCCACTGCATCGAGATCATCCGCAGCTTCATCGGCAAAGGGGTCCGGCCGGTCGAAGTGATGTGCCTGGCCGACACCATGGTCCATCCGATCGCCGCCGAGGATTCCGCCATCGCCCTCATCCGCTTCGAGAATCAGGCGGTCGGCCAGTTCGAAGTGAGCTGGGCCTTCCGCGGCGGCATGGACCTGCGTGATGAGGTGGCCGGGACCGAGGGCACCATCTGGCTCAACCATTTCCTGAGGACCGGATACGAGATGTTCACGGCGGCCGGCGGCAAGGGCTATGTCGCCGAGAAGGCCGAGAGCGAGACGGGCTGGCTCTTCCCGGTGGGAGACGAAGTCCACGAACTGGGCTACGTCAACATGTTCAGCGATATGTTTGATGCCCTCGACGCAGGCCGGCAGCCGACGGAGACCTTCCTCGACGGCTACATCGTCAACGCCGTGATGGACGCCTGCTATAGGTCGGCCAGGACCCGGCGCTGGGAGCCGGTCAAGCTCGAACGGTGGTATAAGGGCGCGAAAAAAACGAAAGCCCGGCCGGCCAAGAAGAAGCCCAAGGCGAGGTATTCGCTGATCAAAGAAGAGCGGATGCCCGACGGGACGATCAAGCGGCTCCTCCAGGATTGGAAGACCGGCCGCGTCGTCCAGAAGATCAAGAGGGCGTAAGCGATCGCTCCTGGAAAAACCATAAGAAAAATCAAGGACAAATATAATTCAGACGGTCTCCTCACCTGGCTGGGAAACTGGAGGCCGGATCGCTTTAATCCCAAGGGCATCAAATTCGAAAATCCAAGATCTCGGCTCAAATTGGGATTGGGAGAATAGATCTTCTCGTCTCGCCTCGCAATAAGGATGGGCCTTGCTAGCGTTCTCCATTTTGAGTACAATTGTACTCAATACGGAGTACGGTATTTTTGAATCCCTTTACCTCGCCAAATCAAAAATCCGCCAAGACATACTTCGACTTTATTTTTCCAATACCAGCCGAAAATATTATCTCAGGGAACTTGAACGCCGACTTGGATATTCGGCGGGAAATATTCGCCGAGAGCTCTTAAAGCTCCAGGCAGATCATTTATTCATAACCCAGAGAATGGGCAATCTCCTCTATTATTTTCTCAATAAAGATCATCCTCTCTTTGAGGAACTCAAAAGCATTGTTTTTAAGACGATCGGCGTTGAGGCGAGTCTCAGAGCTTCGCTGTCTTCCTTAAAAAACATCAAGGCGGGCTTTATTTTCGGCTCTTTTGCCTCCAGGAGTGAGAAAAAAACCAGCGACATCGACGTCATGATCATTGGAGAGGCGGATATGTCGGCTTTGAATGAGGAAATCCGAGAACTCGAGAGCAAGCTGAAACGGGAGATCAACCTTTCGATTTATTCCTGGAGAGAATATCAGGCCAAGAAAAAATCGAAACGCGGTTTTATCACTGGGGTGTTAAAAAATCCAAAAATATTGGTGGTCGGCAGCGAGGATGATCTATAAAGAATCTATTGAAGCCCTGTTTAAAGAAGGGCTCATTAAGGAATGCCTGGTCAACGAGAAAGCGGTTATCAATCTCATAAAAAGAGCCCACCGGGATATTAAGACGGCCAAGAGAAACCTGGTTGAAGATGAAGACTGTGCCTATTCCTATGCCTATAATTCCATGCTCCGATCGGGCCTTGCCTTAATGATGGCGGAAGGCTTCAGGCCCGAAATCAAAGACAAGCCTCTGACCGTCGTGAGATTTGCGGCTGCGACACTGGGCAGGCAATTTAATAGACTGCTCAATGATTATGATTTCATGCGCAGAAAAAGACACCGGCTTGTCTATGAGCCGGATATTCCTTGCTCAAATGAGGAAGCAAGGCAAGCGATCCAAACCGCCACAGAATTTGTTGACGCCGTTTCTGCTTTGCTGAAAAAGAAGAATCCTCAGTTCAAGATCCAGTTCAAATAGACATAGGAGGGACCATGATCGAGGGAAAAAAGAAGAAGATGGACGAAAACGACCGAGCTTTTGACCTGAAGGGCGCTTTCATCAGCCGGCGGCAGTTCATCAAGACGACGGGAGCGGCGGTGGCCTCTCTCACGGTTGTGCAGCCAAAGCTCTTGCGCGGCAGCCAGGCCCACTCGAAGATCAGGCTGGGTTTAATCGGCTGCGGCGGCCGCGGCGTCTGGATCGCCGGGCTCTTCGAGGCTCACGGCGGGTACGAGATCTTCGCCGGCGCGGATTATTTCGCCGACCGTGTCGATGCTCTCGGCGCCAAGTTCTCGGTCCCTCCGGGAAGGCTTTTCTCCGGCCTGTCCGGATACAAGCGCCTTCTCGACTGCGGCGTCGAGGCCGTGGCCATCGAAACGCCCCCCTATTTCCATCCCGGTCAAGCGGCGGCCGCGGTGGACAAGGGTCTTCATGTTTATCTCGCCAAACCCCTGGCCGTAGACGTTCCCGGATGCCGGGTGATCGCCGCTTGCGGAAAGAAGGCGACCGCCCGAAAATTGGCCTTTCTCGTCGACTTCCAGACAAGGGCACATCCGGCCTTCATCGAGGCGGTCCGGCGTGTTCATGACGCGGCCATAGGAGAGTTCGTCTTCGGCGAGGCCACATATCATGCCGAATCCCC
>DATKXS010000140.1:0-15524 GCA_035528895.1 Candidatus Desulfaltia sp. | reverse complement strand
GCGGCCAGGTGATCCTCCAGGAGCTCCCGGGCGATCTTGATTACCGCGGGCATCAACTCTTCCCGGGCCAAATCCCTCCCCGTGACCGGTTTGGCGAAAGAGATATGGACATCGGTGTGGACGCCCCGTGGAAAGACCATCTGTTGACAGAGTTGCAGGACTTCGGCCAGCTTCTGCCGGCGGGCCGGGTCTTTTCGGATCTTGACGAAGGGGCTGCGCAAGAACCGGCGCATCAGCACACCGCTGGCGATCGCCACCTGGAGCCGGCATTCGGGCACCTCGCGGAGCATGATCTCGATGCTCCGGGACCAATTGTGAATAGCTTCGGCGGCTCCCGGGCTCACTTCCGGGTCGGGCTCCACGTCGCCGTGGGCAAAAAGAAGCAGGGCTCCGCCCCTACGGAGATGGTCTATCGAGGCCCGTAGTGCCGGGCCGCGGCCCCCGCTTTGAAGAGGGACATAGATAAAATGCCGGCGGGCGGCCGGAAGGGCCCTGGTGAAGGGCACGTCGGAAATGAGGACGCTGACATCTCTCCTAGGGATTGAGGAAAGAATGGCGATGGAATCGAGCGCGCCGGGATGGTTGGAGGCAACGAGGAGTGATCCGTCCGGGGGGATGAGCTTCGCTCCCCAGGACGAGACGGTCAAGTTGAAATCAGGCAGAATCCGTCGGCAGCCCCCGCTGAGGCCCGAGCGGCCGGCCTCGCTGTCGGCCCGGGCGGCAATCCGTCCGATTCGGCTGGCCGGAAGACTGAACAACGGCCCCAACAGCCTTCGTCCTACTCCGCTGCGGCCGACCCCCAGGGCATAGCAGACCTCATCGATGATCCTTTCTCTATATACGGCCGTTTCTTCTTGTTCCTCCGGCGGGTTCACTGTTTTTTCGCCTCCCGGCGGCTTTGCGGCGAACCGGCTGTGCTCTGTCCGTAGACGCTGCGGTTGGTCCAGATTAGCCGAAAAGAGAGGAATGTTTCCCGCCCTCTCGTCGGACCGATGCCCCCAATTCGTGGTCAGCCGGCAGGCAGTAAAGGGCGCGGACGAGTTGATCCTCAACGAATAAGATAAGTTGCCGTTGTCGGTGCCGATACCGGGGCGAACCTCTCTATGTCCTTAGAAACGAAATTCGATGCCCGCAGAAAAGGCCCAGGCCCAGCGCTCGTAGGACTCGGTAAAGGGCAGCGGGTACTCCGGTATTGTCACGGACCGGTCGGCATTATCGTACTTCACGTAGATGCCGCCGAGTTCCAAGGCCACTTTTGAGCTCAGGTTGATCCTCCCGCCGAAACCGACCGTGTTGGCGGAGAGCTCGTGGGTGAAGTCGCTCTGATAGAGATCGTTGACGCCGACCTTGGTGCGCAGGTAGCCGGCGCTGATTAGGAAGGCATCCGAGATGTCGTACTCGAGCCCGAGGCCGATGTCATAGGAATTGGAATCGACGAATTTTTCATCTCCGTTCCAGTCGGCGTTCTTGTCGAAGAACATATGGTAGGACACCATGGCCCGAAAATCCGGCGTGATTCCGTACTGCACTCCCAACGACAGGATAGCCGGGATGTCGGCCCGGAAGGAGTACCCGTCTGGGAACATCCCCGTGTCGTCCACGGCGCTTTCGTTCTCGAGGGTCAGTTTGGTGTTGAACTCGTAGCGGATGCCGATGTTCAAGCGATCGTTCGGCCGGATATTCAACCCAAGAAGCGGCGTCCAGGCCGTCCCCTTCTGAGCGACGTCCACAGCCTTATCTTGGACTGCGGCGGCGTAACCGGGCAGCCCGCTCAAGGTGAAGAACCGGGCCGCGGGCATCATGGCCCCGGTCGGATTGATCTGTGGATGCTGGGGATTGAACATAATGTTCGCCAGTTCACCTTCGTATGTGGTTTTCGCGGAGATATACCGGATGCCGGCAGCCAGGGAGAAGACCTCGTTGATGGCATAGGCCGCATTCACCTGGAAGCCCAAATAGAAGGACTTGCCGCTGAAAGCGATATCTGCCGAGTAGGCCGTCGTAGGAATTCCAAAGCCGGAGACCAAAGCCGGCAGCAAGGAGATGGGGATCTCGAAGGACGGCAAACCCGTCTTGAAATCCGCGGTTCCTCCTCCCGAGTTGACTCCGAACCCGAAGGACAGAGCGAACTTGTCCTTTTTGTAGACCGCGAACAAGCTCGGAAATAGCGGTGCCTTCACGTCGCCGACGTATTCGGCGTTGTTGAGGAACGGAAACGCGTTGTTGACGGTCTTAGTCTGGAAGATGGTCTGGTTGTGGATGGCCAGATGAAAGCCGTTCTCCAGATGGACGACACCGGCCGGGTTGTAGTAGACCGCGTCGAGGCCGAGGGAAGCGTTGCGGTTGAGGAGACGAAGGTACTGCACGCTCTGGTTCGTGTTGGTGATGATCGTCCCGAAAACCAGCGGCGCGACGAACAGCGCCAGAACAATAGCCATAAGACTTCTTTTCATGGAACCTCCTTTTCTGCGTTGTTCCGGCACCCGGATCCTACATCTCCGGGGCTGGCAGAGAATATACAAATTTTCTTTTCCGGATGCAAGAGAATTTATCATCTTCTTGGAGGGCCGGCCGATGGCCTTCCATTGTGTTTTCTCTTCGCCCCGTTGATTTTTGGGGTCACTTCTGCTAAACTTATAAATTCTATGGAATCAATAGGAAAAATGCCTGCCTCGGGATGATCAGAAGGAAAAAAATGATCGCCATCGTCAGCGGCGCTGTTGTCGGCGGAATCGTCGGCTATCTGTATTACCGCTTCATCGGCTGCCGGAGCGGCGCCTGCTTCATCACCAGCAACCCCTATATCTCGACGATCTACTGGGCCGTTATCGGCGGGTTCGTCGCCAACCTCGTCCGCTGAACCCGACTCCGGAAAGAACCTTTCCTCTTCATGAACTCGTCTTGATTTTGGGGAGCTGTACAAAACTAGGTCAGGCCCTTGAGGCCCGCTTCGATAAGCTCGATTTCGCGGCGGGCGGCCTCCAAGCGGCGGCGCTCCTCGGCGACGACGGCGGCCGGCGCCCGGTCGACGAAATTCGGGTTCGCCAGGCGCTTCTCGGCCTGCTCGAGCTCCCGGCGCCATTTCTGGAGGGACGCTTGGAGGCGCTTCCTATCGGTTTCGACATCGACGACGTCGAGGAGAAAGATCTCCATCCCCCGGTGGACGACCTTGGCCGCCGTCGCCGGCCGCTCGAATTCAGCGCGGACTTCCAATTTCTCCAGCGCGGCCAGGTGGGAAATTTCCGTGGCCATCCGGAGCACAGCCTTGGCGTCCGGGCCGGACGCCCGCACGACCGCGGCGATCTTCCGGGAAGGGGAGAGGCCCGTGCTCGACCGCCAGTTCCGGATGGACCGGACAATATCCTGGAGAACCTGCATATCGGCGTCCGCCCGCTCGTCGCTCCATCCAGGGTTCGCTTCCGGCCAGGCGGCCGTGATGAGAAGTCCCCGGCAAACCGACTCGCTGTCGATCCCGCGGCGCGGCCGGATCCGGCCCAGGCTCTCCCAGAGCGCTTCGGTGATGAACGGGACGAAGGGGTGGAAGAGCCTCAGGATCTGGTCAAGACCGAGGGCCAGGACCGCTCCGGCCCGGGGGTCCCCTCCGTCCTCCTTGAGCCGAGGCTTGATCAGCTCGATGTACCAGTCACAGAAATCGCCCCAGAAGAATTCCCGGGCTGCGCCCAGGGCCTGGGAGGGATTATAGTCGCTCAGTCCGCCCGTCACGGCTTCGATGGCCTGCCTGAGCCGGCCGAGGATCCAGCGATCCTCCGGTTCGAGCTCGGCGAAGCGGAAGAGCCGGAAATCCTCCGGAGCTTCCTCCTTCAGGCTGACCAGGGCGAAGCGGGCCGCGTTCCAGAGCTTGGTGCAGAAGGCCCGGCCGACCTCGAAGCGCTCGCTGATGATCTTGGCGACCGGGAGGTCCTTGATCGTCCCCAGGACGTCGAACTCCTTGCCCGTTTCCGGGTCCAAGTAGGTGAAGATCGTCCGGCCGTGCTTGGCCGTGGCCAAGTCGACGAGCTTTCCCGTGTACGGGCTTATGGCCTGGACGGGCAGGCGGATGTCCTGGGTCCCGGTCTGCATGTCGCAGAGAACGTAGCGCATCGCGTCGGTACCGTATTTCTCGATGATGTCCACCGGGTCGATGCCGTTTCCCTTGCTCTTTGACATCCGTTCCCCTTTGCCGTCCTGGATGTTGGCGTGGATGAAACAGTCGGTGAAGGGGACGTCTCCCAGGAGAAAAAGTCCCATGACTTGCATCCGGGCCACCCAGAGCGTGATGATGTCCCGGCCGGTCACGAGACAGGAGCCGGGATAATAGTAGTCGAGGCAGTTCTCGAAACCTTCCCTGGCGCCCAGGGTCGGCTTCCCGGGGTCGATCTCGGCCGTTTCGGGGTCGGGCCAGCCCAGCGTTGAAAACGGCCAGAGGGCCGAACTGAACCAGGTGTCGAGGACATCGGGGTCCTGGACGAGGCCCAGTTTTTCCAGAGACTCGGCGGCGGCCTTCTGGGCAGCGGCGTTCCTGAGGCAGACGAGCAGGTCAAAGCGGTCTCCGCCGGAGGATTCCCTGTCCTGCGGACGGTGAAGGTTCCCTTCCTGGTCGGCGACCCAGACGAAAAGCTCCTCGGTGGAAGCTTTGGGAATCTGGGAGAGGATGTCGCCGAGGGCGGACCCTTCGAAAGTCCCGTGCCAGATCGGGATCCGGTGGCCCCACCAGAGCTGCCGGCTGATGCACCAGTCGCGTTTTTCCGCCAGCCAGCTGACATAGGTGCCCCGGTAGCGCTCGGCATCGGGATGAAACTCGAGGCGCCGGCCCGAAGGACTTTCATAATCGGGTCCCGTGGCGTCGATAGCGGCCGGGGCGAGCCCCGCGGCCCGGAATTCCTTGTCCGTTCCCGCGCCGCAGACGATCCCGCCCTCGACGTCCCCCATGTGGATGAACCACTGCTTGGAGAGAAACGGTTCGATCGGAGTCTTCGACCGGTCGGAATGGCCGATCTCGATCTCCCTGTCCTCCACCGACTCCAACCACTCCTTGGCCTGGAGGTCCTGGATGACTTTCTTCCGGGCCTCGAAGCGGTCCAGCCCGGCGTATGGTCCGGCGTTTTGGTTGAGAGAGCCGTCGGCGTTGAGGATGCTGATGATCCCGATCCGGGAGCGATGTCGTTTCCAGACGTCGTTGTCGTTGGGATCATGGCCGGGAGTGATCTTGACACAGCCGGAGCCGAGTTCGGGCCTCGCCCACTCGTCGAGGATGAGCGGGATGGGCCTGTCGAGGAGGGGCAGGAGGACGCACCGGCCCTGCGCGGCCATGTCCCGCAGCTTGAGGAGATGGGGCAGGAGCTCCCTTTTCCTCCTCCCGATCTCTTCCAGCTCTTTTTCCAATCCGGGCTTTTCTTTGGCCGGCGCAGCGGCGATTTTCTGCGGAAGCTCTTTGCTCAGCCTGTCCAGCTCGGCAGCCGGGTCGGGATGGACGGCCACGGCCGTATCGCCGAGCATTGTTTCCGGCCTGGTTGTGGCCACGGTGACGAATTCCGGTTCTCCCGGCCGGGGGTCGATGACCGGGTAGCGGATGTGCCAGAAATGCCCCTGCACGGTCTCGTGGATGATCTCATCATCGCTGACGGCCGTCTGGAGCTGGCAGTCCCAGTTGACGAGACGGTCGCCCCGGTAGATGAGACCGTTCCGGAAGAGCCGGAAGAAGGCCTCCCGGACGGCCCGGGTGCAAACCGGGTCCATGGTGAAGCGTTGGCGGTCCCAGTCGCAAGAGCAGCCCATTTCCTGCTGCTGCCGGATGATGCGCTGCTGGTATTCTTCCTTCCATTCCCAGATCCGCCGGACGAGGCCTTCCCGGCCAATATCGTGCCGGGTCTTGCCCTCGAGCTCGAAAAGGCGTTTCTCGACGACGGCCTGGGTGGCGATCCCGGCGTGGTCGGTGCCCGCCATCCAGAGGGTGTTGTCTCCTTTCATGCGGTGCCAGCGGATGAGGAGGTCCTGCATAACGTTGTCCATGGCGTGTCCCATATGGAGGGCGCCGGTCACGTTGGGCAGGGGCATCATGATGACGTAGCGGCGTTCCGGGCGGCGGCCGTCGGGGAAGGCGGCGAACGCCCCGGCCTGGAGCCAGCGAAGGTAGACAGGCCCCTCGGTCTCGGCCGGGTCGTAGCGCTTGGCGATCTCTTGGTTCATACCGGAATGCTTTTAGCACATATCGGGGCGGCGTTCAATGAGCGGAGGGCGCGGAACCGATTAGGCTTTCGTCTTGGCCGAGCCATCATTATAATATATTCTTCAGGAGTTGGAAGAGATCCCGGTGAACGGAGAGCGACGATGAGGTTGAAAGAGACATCCGACTTAAGGGAACGCCTGTTCGTCATCCTGGTCCGGCCCGAAAGCCTCGAGAACATCGGGCTCGCCGCCCGGGCGATGAAGAACACCGGGTTCCGCAATCTGCGCGTGGTCGGACGGAAGAAGGTCGAGATCGCCTGCCCCCGGACCGCCGTCCACGCCAAGGAGATCATCAAGGAAGCCGCTTTTTTCCCCGACCTGGCCTCGGCTACGGACGATCTCAATGTTGTTTTCGCCTCGACCGCCAAGCGGCGCAAGAATTTTTCCGGGCTGTCGCTCGACGAGGCCATTGCCAAGATGCTCTCCTTTTCAGGGGAGGAGAGGATCGGGCTGCTCTTCGGCAACGAGCGGACGGGCCTGACCTCGGCCGAGCTGGCCGCCTCCAATTTCCGCTGGTCTATCCCGCAAGCTTCTCGCCAGCCCTCCTACAACCTGGCCGCCGCTGTCCTGATCACTCTCTTCGAGCTCTTCCGCCGCTGGCCGGAATCGGAGGTGGCAGCCCGCGCTCCGGACCGAGAGATGCCGCTTCCGCGGGGCGAGCAGGAAGACTGCATCCGGATCATCCTCCAGAAGCTTGAGCAACGGATGTTCATCCATTCGACCAACAAGCGCCATGCTACCCAGATGGTCCGCGACCTCCTCGGCCGCCTGGCCATGACCGACCGGGACCGCAAGCTCCTCCTGGCCATGTTTTCCCGGTCCGGTCAGGACGAATCGCGAGGACGTCGAAAGTCGGTGTGCTTGAAATAGGCCGAGTATCCCTATAGAATCCATAATATTCCCGGAGTTCCGGGATGACGATTGTCGTGAGGAGTAACCCAATGAGTGAATTACCCGAGATCAAAGTGACCTTCCCCGGCGGGCTCCGCGTGGACGCCGAATACAAGGGCTTCGTCGTCAAGACCGACCAGCCCACTCAATATGGAGGAGACGGGACCGCCCCCGCCCCCTTCGACCTCTTCCTGGTATCGATCGCCACCTGCGCCGGATTCTATATCGTCGCCTTCTGCCGGGAGCGGGAGATCCCTACCGATAAGTCCGGTGTGGTCATGCGCATGGAAAAAGACCCCGTGAGCAAATTGATCGGGAAGATCTCGATCGAGGTCCGGCTTCCCGCCGAGTTCCCCGAAAGATACAAGAGGGCGATCATCAAGGCGGTGGATACCTGTACGGTCAAGCTTAATATACTGAAAGCCCCGGCCTTCGAGATCGTAACGAAGATTTCTGACTGAGTCTCAGTCGAGCTTCATCTGAGGCAGCCAGAGGTAGTAGAAGCCGCTACGCAGCGTCGGCAGCACGTCGGCCAGGCTTTTCTGCTCGAACAGCGAGGTGTTTTCCAGCTTAGCAGCATAGAGGTTGGTCTGCCGCTTTGGATAATAGGTATAAGCGATGACCCGGGCGGCTGGGATCTTGGCCAGGGCCAGCACTCTGGCCAGCGCATCGTCGATGTAGCCGACCTCGTCGACGAGCTTGAGCTTGAGCGCCTGAACCGCCGTGTAGACCCGCCCATCGGCCAGGTTCCGGATCTCATCCAGGGAGAGAGCGTCCTTCCGCCTTTCATGGACGACCTCGAGGAATCGTTCGTAAAGCTCGTCGATAATCTCCTGAAAGATGCGCTGCTCCTTCTCGCTCAAGTCGCGGAAAGGGCTGCCCGCGTCCTTGAGGTCGCCCGATTTGATGACCTGCATTTTGATCCCGACCTTGGAGAGAAGGCCTTCCATGTCGGGAAAGATGGAGATAACGCCGATCGACCCGGTGATGGTCGAGGGGTGGGCGACGATGGCCTCGCAAGCCGAAGCGACATAATAGCCGCCCGAGGCCGCCACCCCCATCATTAGAGCCACCACGGGGAGGCCTGTGTTTTTCTTGAATTTCTGGATCTCCCGGTAGAGGATGTCGCTCGAAGTGACATCGCCGCCCGGAGTGTCGAGCCTCAGGATGACGCCCCGGACGAGACTATCCTCGGCCGCTCTTTGGAGCCTCGCATAGACTCGCGACAGGACATCCCCTTCCCGATTGAGGATCCCGTCCTGCCCCAGCGGACCGATCATCCCTTCGAGGTCGATGACCAGGACCTTTTCCTTGGCCGGGCTCTTGAGAAGGACGACTTCCTGCATCCTGTCCTCGCCCAGGAAATCCAGTCGGACCGTGCATCCCGCCGCGACCAGGATCAAGCCAATGATTATCGGCCATGTTTTCTTCATCTTTCCTCCAGGTGTCAAATTGCACTATACCATACCTTGCCATCCCCTTTCCTCCAGGAAGCATGTCCAATTAAGAGACCTTGTTATTCGGGGCAGGAGGCCGCCCTGAAGCCCCCGTAGCGGAAGGGGGACCCATCGGCGGAAGCCGATGGGGGGAACCGATGGGACTGATTCCCCAGGGTGCGGGGGCCAAGGGCGGCTTCCTGCCCCGAATGGAGTCACCCAAAAAGAAATGCTGCCTTCCTCCATCCGCGGTTGACTGAAAGCGTCTCTATTTATGTAATAGATAACTTGGGAATGGAGAAGCGACCTCGAAGGCTCGGGGCAGTGGCATCGAAACCGCGCCCGTTTTCTCCCAGCGCGGAAATTGTCATTGCGAGGAACAAAGTGACGAAGCAATCTCCATCAGATCGCCACGGCGCCTTCGACGCCTCGCGACGCCCGCTCACTCCTCATACGGGTTTCTCATGCCACTGCCCCGAGCCTCAACGGCGTTAAAAACATGAGCGGAAGCGCTGACATTCCCAAGTTGTCTATTATTTTCATCAGATAATGTGAGATGCAGCGATTCCGCTTCGCGGTTGACTTCGGCGGCGGCGGATGATATAAGGATTTTAGAATAACGAGGAGGGGAGAGGCGTGTTCCTCAGGCTCAGGTCTTTCGCGCTCAAACACTTCGAGACCACTCTGATCCTGATCGTCCTGTTCGGCATCGTCGCCGTCGCCTTCCTGGTCCAATACAAGTTCGCCTTCCTCAATTTCTTCTTCCTGCCGGTCATCCTGGCCGGCTATTACCTCGGGAAAAAACAGGCCGTGCTCACGGCCAGCCTCTGCATCCTGCTGGTCACGCTCTATCACATCTTCTCCCGGGTCCTTTTCCGCCTGCTTCCCCCGATTTCTCTCGACGAGGTCCTGAACATCGTCACCTGGGCCGGGTTCCTTATCCTGACCGCCGCGATCATCGGGATGATCGCCGAGCAGAGGGAAGCCAAGATGAAGAGCCTCCAGAGGGCTTACACCGGAGTGCTCGAGATCATCCTCAAGTACCTCGAGGTCGCCGACGAGCGGGAGCCACGCTCGGTGCGGGTCGCCCACCTGGCCGGGAAGATCGCCGGGGCGGCCGGGCTGAGCACCTTCCGGGTCGAGAACATCAAATCGGCGGCCCTGCTCATCGAGGCCGGAGACCTGCGCTCGAACCTCCATCTCTACGAACAGGTCGCGGTCTTCATGGAGAGCGAGAGCGGACCGGCGGGGAAAAAGGTCGATGACAGAGAGCGCGTGCTTCTGAGGACGACCGCCTCGCTGCTCAAGGAAGTGGAGCCCATCCTGGCCAATTACTTCTATCATTACGTCGAGGAAGCGACCGTCATTGACAAGGACCTGTCGACCATCCCCTTGGGGAGCAGCATCATCGCCCTGGCCGACCTCTGCGACCGGCTGAACACGGGTATGCTAACCGCGCCCTGGAAAGGCAAGATTCATTCTTTCCAGGATATCCGGCTGCTCTCCGGCCGGTCTTTCCAGACGACGGCCGTCCAGGCGCTCTTCAAGGTAGCGGCTCCTAGGGAGTGATCGGGCCGTCCCGGCGGACTCCATCGTGAGGGGAAAAAAATCTTTCCGGTGCCATCATCATGCCTCGGGTTTGTTCTGCCCGCGGACGGTAGGGGAATTATGGAGGCAGGTCAGCGCTTCTGGGTCGATCGGGGCGGGGCGATGATCCGGATGGCCCGGGGCATGGACTTGACCTCCACCCGGTCCCGTGTCCCCAAATATTCGCCGTGATACTGGACCGGAAGGCCTTGCCCTCGAAGGACGAGCTTCCGGGCTTTGAAGTTCCTGAGCCGGCGCTGGTAGAGGCCGAAATAGGTCAGGGGCAGGAGCAGGGCGTATTTCCACCCGGGCATCTCGAAGAAGGTGATGTCGAGGTAGTCGTCGTCCAGGCTGGCTTTGGGGGCGATCCGCCAGGAGTAGCCGAAATAGTTCGATTTGGCCACCACGCAGTCCAGGATCTTCAACTTCAAGACTTTCCTGTCGAAAGGCGCACCGCGTTCATCGATGCCGTCCTCGAGCTCGGCCTCCACTTCCCAGAGGGGCCGGGACAACAGCCCGAGCCCGGCCAGGAGATGTCCCCAGAACCCCTGGACCTTTGTTTGCAGCGTCTTATCGCTGGCTCCGGCCGTGGCCCCGATACTGGAAAACCCGCAGAGGAAACCTTCGATCTCCATGAGGTTGACTTCCCGGGGTTCTCCTTCGTGGAGGACGCGGAGGGCCCGCCCGACGTCCTTAGGGATGGCCAGCGACTTGCGGAAGGCGTTTCCGCTGCCCAGGGGCACGATCCCGAGCAGGACGTCCTTCTCTCGCCTCGCCTCCCGGATCCCCTGGAGAACGTCGGCGATGGTGCCGTCGCCTCCCACGGCGATGATCGTGGAGAAAGCCGGGCTGATCTTGCGGACGAGTCCGATCATATTTCCTTTGTCGGCCAGGACGTCGAACTTCTTGCCGGGGAGCTCCCGGTCGAGAAACCTTTTCAGCCTCTTCCGGCGCCGCCATTTTTTGTGGGCGGCTTCCGGATTGATAATGCAGGCTGCGTTCCGCAGATGCTCTCTCGTCTCGGTCATAGGCGTATCATTCGCATTATACGTATTATATCAATAGCGGCTGATCTTTTTCATGGCGGCGCCGGATGCGGCGACCGGCCGGACCTTTTCCGGAAGCGGCGGGTCGAACCGGCCGTTCCCGTCGACGTCGACGAAGATGGGATTGGTCAAGGCGTAGGGAAGAGTGCCGTCCTCGCGCGACCCGGTGCGCGAGGGGCTCTGGAGAACAGGGAAAAGCGTCTTCCCGCCCATGACCTCCACACAGACCGTGGTGTCCTCGGTCAGGGAAACACGGATCTCCTGCTCGAACTTGTCGATCGCCCCATCCTGTGGCCGCACCGGAAAGACGATGCGCCTTTCGCCGTTGAGGATGAGCCGCACTTCGTCCAGGTCCACCCAGGGAGCGCCCCAGACGCGGACGGAGATGTCCACTTTCCCGGTTTTTGCCTCCACCAGATCGCCCGGCGCCTGACGTCCGTTGACTCCGAAGGCGATGAGGGGACCGTTGGTGACGAAGGAGCGGCCTTTTTTCAGGGCGGAGATGAAAGCCTTCTGGTCGAACGGAATTTGCTTTTCGTCCGGCAAGTAAACGTAGGTCCGCGAATAGCCGGGCTCCCCGCGGTCGATGCCGTGCGAATCCGAGGAGCCGACGATCGGAAAGGCGTATCCGCGGTTGAGCAGGTGGAACCAATCCTCGATAGCCGCCTGGTTGGAGGAGTAATAATAGGGACCGTTGAGGACCTCCAGGAGGTCGAATTCCAGGTCCAGCTCGGGCAGGGCGGTCGCCGCCGCTTCCAGGTCGAGAGACAGGTTGTTGAAATAGCCCAGGTCCCCGGCGCGCGGATGGTTCACCTGGACGACCGCACCGGGATTTTTCTCCCGGCTGGCGGCGAAGAGGGGAGAGGCCGACTCGGCGGCCGCGTTGATGGCCCCGTTGTTCAGTTCGTCCGAACGGATCTCCATCGGATAGGTGTTGAAATGGATAACGTCGGGGGTGGTGACCTCGCAACCCGGAATGACGGTCAGTTCATCGGTTAGACCGAGGGTATTCAAGGCCGGCGCGTAATCGGTGACGGTATTGTGATCGGTGGCGGCCAGGACCTCGATGCCCTCGGCCACGACCGACCGGATCCTCTCGGCCACCGAAGGCCTCCCGTCGGAACGAGTGGTATGCATATGGGGGTCAAAGGATACGAGGCCCGGCGTTTCGACAACCCGGTCGATGACCAAGACCAGGTCGCGGTTCTCTTCCTTGACCACCTCGATCACCTTATGATCGATCGAGTACTCGGGGCCGTGGGAAGCGGCGGCCAGGTAGGTTCCGACAGGAAGGCGGACGGTGAGGCCGTCTTGGCCGGGAAAACAGGAGTTCTTAAACCTCTCCCAGCTCCGGCCGGTCTCGACCGGGTTTTCCGGCTCGAAGTACGGGCTTTCCGTCGGAGCGATTCCCAGGAAGCTGATTTTTCCCGGGACGGGGTTTCCCCGGCTGTCGGTGATACGGACTTTGACTTCGCCCAAGGGAGGGCTCTGCAGCGAGAGGGCATTCGCCCGGTCCGGGGCAACCTCGACCAGCTCTTCGACCACGGCGGGGAAGAAGTTGGCCTGCAACCGGTACACGCCCGGTGGCAGGAGAATCTCGTGGTAGACCGGGTTTTCCAGGATGCCGCGGAAGACGACCGCCGAGGTCAGGGCTTCGCGGACGATGAGCTCCATCCAGTCGCCCTTGAAATCCAGGAAGGCGAACGAGGTTTTAACGGCCGGAACTTCTCTAATCTCGTAGATCGTTCGGAGGAGGCCGATGCCGGAGCTGTCGATGAGCAGGATGGAACGGAGTTCGAACGTCTCCCCGGGAGCGAGCCGACCCGGACTGCCGGCGTCCTCTTTCGCCACCGGATTCAGGTCGATCAACCCGAGGTAGAACCCCTTTTTCTGGTAGGCGCGGAAATTCAGCCGGGGGAATCTTTTTTCGTGGTAGGGATTGAAATAGTAGCGATGGTAGGCGTCGAAGAAGAGGCTGTAGCTTAAGTCCTCGAACGGGGCCTTGCCCACGTTCGTGACCGTCGAGGTGATATCGACCCGCCCTTTTCCCAGGTGGAGGAGATAGACCGTCCGGATGTCCGCCGTTCTCCCTTCCTTGTCTTTGAAGGTGGCGGTGGCCACGAAGCTGAGGGCCTGATCCTGTTCACCGGTCTTGTTCCTGTCGAGCCGGGTGTAGGTCACAGAGTGCGTCCTATCCTTGATCCGAAGGACCGGGGCTCCGAAGTTCAGGTCGCCGCAGACGCCCTGATCGAGGGGGCCGAAACCGAGGATGCTTCCCATGGCCTGGCCATGGGGATAGTTGCCGCTCGTGATGACCAGCCGGGGCGAGGCGCCGAGGAGCACGATCCAGCGGCCGTCGTCGAGAAGCAGGTCGCCCTTCTGGGCCAGGGTACTGAATCCCGGCGGAACTTCGGCCGGACTTTGGATTGTTTTGATCTCGAATTGAGCGCCAAACAGGCGGGGCGCCGCAATAATAGATAGTATCAACGCGGTCCAAAGAAGATTTTTTGTCATCCGCATGGTTGACTCCCTCGGAGCAGATGTGCCGGGCGCGAACCGCCGGCCGGAGCGAGGGCGTATTATAACACACGCCGCCGCCTCCACTTCAATCGCAGGAATTATGAAGAGACTTATCGGGACACACTACTAGATTCAGGGCGCGATAGAGCTTTTTTCTGGAACTCAGTTTTGCGTCCCCATTATTTGTTGACCTCACGGAATTCTGGAATGGAGAAGCGACCTCTCAGGTTTAGCCTTTCCGAAGTGTGTTTTGAGGGGAGCCGCCTTAGCGGTCACGAGGACTGTTTGAGCACGTGACTGGCATACGGAGATGCGAGAGAAGACAACAAACTAAGATTGAGATGAAATCTAATGTGCGGAGTTCCGCAGTGCCGAAAAAAACGCTGAGGGAACGGCGTGAAAAACCTGAGCGGGAGCGCGAACATTCCAGAATGAAGTTTGCATCCCGGCGGGGGATTCGCTAGAATCGTATTTTGTTCCCGTCCGTCGCGGAGGCGCGCCCGAGATGAAAAACCTGGAGAAAATCGTCAGCCTGAAAGGGAAGAGGTTCCTGCTCCGGGTGGAGACGTCTTCCGAGGCCGGCGATTATGAAAAATACGAGACCATGCGCAACGAGATCTGGGGATTCCCGGAGGATTATCTGCCCGGCCCCCGCAACCTGATGTGCGAGAACTTCCTCCACGACGGCAGCGCGCTCTTTCTCGTCGCCTATGCGGAGGCCCCGGGAGGGAGCCTGTGCGCCGACCCGGCCCAATTCGTTGGTTTCTCCTATGGGTTCGTCGGCCTCAAGGACAAGGAGCGCGGGTTTCGTGACCCGGTCAACCTCCAGTTCTACTCTCAGTACACGGGCGTCAAGGAGAGCGTCCGCGAGTTCGGTTTGGGTGTCGCCCTCAAGGAATTCCAGCGGGAGCAGGTCCTCGGCCTGTTCGGCATCGCCACGATCTCCTGCACCTACGACCCTCTGACCGGAGTCAATGCCTGGCGAAACGTCCATCATTTCTGGATGGACGTCCTGGAGTACAGGGTCTCGACATACGGCGAGTACGGCGGGCTGCTCAACCGGCTGGACGTCCCGAGCGACCGCTTCTTCATGTCCTGGGACCTGCGCCGAAAAAACCGGGAGCGGCCGGCTTCCTATGGGGATCAGATCGCGCCCGAGCGCCTGATCATCGACGCGGAAGAGGCGGAGGTGGAGGGCCGCAGCGGGCGACATTACTTCGAGTTCGTCCGCCCGGCGAGTCCCGGACTCGAAGAGGACGTGTTGCTCGTCCGCATCCCCCGCGATTTCTATCTCCTGCTCCGGGAAACCGATGTCGAGAGGCCGGAGGTCCGGAAGATCCCCATCGACTGGCGCATGGAGACGAGGCGGGCTTTCCAGGCATACTTCGAACGGGGATACCGAGTTATTGATTTCTTCGTCACCCGGGAAGAGAGGAAACGGAATTTCTACGTCCTTCAGAGACCATAGAATCGAAAAGAGAAAGGAGACCGGAATGAAAAAAATCAGTCAGGATGTCAAGACACTGATCCAGGACGCCATCAAGCTGGAGATCGACGGGCAGGCCTTTTTTGACGAGGCGGCCGCTCTCACTCACAACGAGCTCGGGAAAAAGATGTTTGTCCGGCTGTCCCAGGAGGAGGTCAAACACCTGGAAACCTTCAGCCGCCTGTTCAGCCGGGTCATCCAATCGGACGACTGGAAAAAACAGGTCCGGAGCGAGGAGCTCAAGGGGCCTTCGCCCGTGATCCAGGAACTCACCGAGCGGATGAAGCGGGCGGAAGGAAAGAGCGAGGTCGAAGCCCTGCGCATCGGGATGGA
>DATKXS010000139.1:0-4562 GCA_035528895.1 Candidatus Desulfaltia sp. | reverse complement strand
AAAGTGTAGAGCGGAAGCTCCAGCGGCAGCCTCTTCTTAATGATCGCGACGAGCACGTAAACCGTGATGGCCACCCAGATCTGCGTCCGGACCGCGTTCTCCGACGTCCCATAGAACGACTTGATCCGCAGGTTCTGTTTGATCCAACGGAAGAAAAGTTCGACCCGCCAGCGAAGCTTGTAGAGCTGGGCGATCGTCAGCGCGGGCTGAAGAAAATTGTTCGTCAGGAAGGTCAGGTGGCGGCCGTTCTCGCGATCGTAGAAGCGAACCCGACGAAGATGTTCGGGATAACCGGTTTTAGATTTTGTTCCGGTCAGGGCGATCGTTTGGTCAGAGATCAGATCCAGGGTTTTATCGACGGCCCGAGAGTAGATCCGGCGCGACTGGAGATTCGACTTGGCCCGGATGACGAAAAAGGCTCGGTGTTGATGAAGGGTATAGAGCCGGAAGAAGTCCAGATACGCCCGGTCCAAGATATAGAAGGATCCGGGCTCGAGCGGGAGGTCGTCGAGGATCCGGACATCGTGCGTTTTTCCTTCTGTCATATGGATAAAAGAGGGGATCGATCCACGCAAGTCGAGAAGCGTATGGAGTTTGATGGCGCTCTTGCGTTTGCGGAATCGGGCCCAAGGGAAAAGCGACAGGCACAAGTCGATCGTGGTGGAATCGAAAGCGTATATTGTGTTCTTGAGGTCCAGGCCGATGTCCTCGTCGCGGTAGAGTCGACGGGCTTCGGCGATGAATACCTGGGCGAAGTCGGCGTAGATGCGCCAGTTGCGCGTTTCGTTGACGTGGGCCAGGTTGCCGCGGGAGACGCGGCCGCGGATACCCATGTGGTAGAGCCGGTTCTTCATGGTTTGCAGACAAGCCTCGATATCGCGAAGGCTTTCCCGGTAGGTCAGCTGGGCGAATGCCAGACAGAGGAACTGATCGAGACAGAAAAAACTCTTGATCTTGTAATTCCCCCGGTAGCGGTGAACGCATTTTCGGAACTCGTGAAGCGGCAAGAAGGCCATGATCTGGGCGAAGACGGTAGGCTGAGTGTTCATCGGTCGCTCCTTGTAATTCCGGGCCAAAAGAGCGACGATAATACAAAATTGATTTCAAATCGATTACGGCTAAAATGGCCTGTATCCTCTTCACTATGTGCATGATGGAAGACTTTTCATTTTCGACGATTGGACACTACTGATCTCCGGTATGAGAGCCGATACGTAAAGGAGTGAAGATTTTTGGCTTCACGCAATCTTCACTAAAGAATCACTCAAACTTCAAAGCCCTGAGCGCGATCTTTGTTATGCTTCCGGCTGGAAGAGGTCGAAGAAGGTGCATGCTCCTTGTATTGGTCGCAGTCGTATTCTAGAATAGGAACAAATCATCAGGCGACGGCAAGAGCCGGCATGGCCGAAGGATGAAAGGGCCGATGCATCAGCGCCACAGAATCGTCCTAATATTCGGCGTCGGGATCGTCCTTCCCAGCCTGCTCCTTGGATATCTGGCCTTCCGAGGCATTCAGAATGACAGGGCTTTGGTGGAGAAGGAGAGGCTCGAAGATACCCGGCGGGCCGCCGACCGGGTCCTCCGCGCGGTCGATGACGCGATAACGGCCGTCGAGGAAATTCTTTCGAAGACGTTGGCGGATCATTTGGAGACGCCGTCCGCGGAGTTGGCTCTTGCCCTGGAAAAACTGGCGGCCGGGAACCCGCTGGTTGAGCAGGTCTTTTATCTGCAGGACTTCAATAATATTCGTTTCCCCATCGCCAGGTTTCTTTACGTCCCGGACGGCCGTCGGCAAGCCGGCTCCTCCCCTCCTGCCGATCTAAGCAATTCAGTCGAAATCCAAGCTGCCCAACGGCTGGAGTTCCAGCAGAAAGACTATCCGAGGGCCCTGGCCGCCTATCGTCAGGCCCTGAAGCACATGAACGACCCTCGCAGCGAAGGGATGATCCTGAACGCTTTGGCCAGAGTCCAGAGGAAATCCGGACTTCTCAAAGAAGCGGTCTCGACTTATGAAAACATCGTTCGAGATTACGGCGGGATTGTCATATCGGAAGGCATTCCGCTGGGGCCGTCCGCCGGCCTGGAAATCTGCGTATTATCCCGTGAGCTCAAGGATTTCGCGAAGTCTCTCCAAACATCCTTCGGACTGTACAGGTCTCTTCTCCGTCGAGAGTGGACGCTGGAAAGGGCCGAATTTGACTTTTTTGTCGGGCACGCCAAGAGCCTTATCCAAGAATTCTTTTCCAGCCGGCCCCCCGGTCTCGATCTCCCGCCTTTCCGAAGCGAGTTCCAGAGTCTTGAAGCCGAAGAGGCGGAGCAAAGAAAAAGAACGGAGAGAATGATCGTTTTCGAACAGGGCGCCGCCCCGGCCCTGGAGGCGAAGACCCGCGGCGGTACGGAGGAGCCGAATCGGTCTTTTACGAGGCTCGCCCTGGACGTCGGGAGTTTCTCCTATCTCGTCTCGATACAGAGGCAGGCGCCGCGAGCGGGCAACGCCTCGGATACGGCCTGGGGGATTCTCATCGATGCCGAATGGCTCAGGGAGAATGCCCTCCGCCCGGCCCTGCGCGACCATTTCCCATCCGGAGAGGCGTCATGGGCCGTCAAAGGAAAAGACGGCGCGGTCATGCTGTCATCGGAAAATCCTGCCGTGGGGCCGGTGACATTCAGGATGATTTTCGCCTCGAACACGCCGGACTGGACCCTGGAATTCCATCAGCCGCCGCCCGATCTCGTCAAAACTTTCCTTGTTTCGCGCCACGGTGTGTATTCCTACATGTTCCTCCTCATCGCCGGCATCCTCGTCTTCGGGCTGATCCTGACCGTGCGGGCCGTTTCTCACGAGCTGGAGCTGGCCCGGATGAAATCGGATTTCGTTTCGACGGTGTCCCATGAGTTCAAGAGCCCCTTGACCTCGATCCGGCAGCTCGCCGAGATGCTCCAGTCGGGAAGGGTGCCCTCCGAGGAGCGCCGGCAGAAGTACTACGATGTCCTGCTCGAGCAGAGCGAGCGGCTGACGCTGCTCACGGACAACATCCTCAGCCTGGCCAAGATCGAGGAGGGCCGCGCGGAATTCGCGTTCGAGAGCACGGATGTCTCCGCGCTGCTGACCGAGGTCGTCTCGTCCATTCAAGACAGGGTGAGCCATGAAGGCTTTGACATCGGGTTGAACATCGAAGGAGCGCTTCCTCTCATCGCGGTGGACCGCACGGCCCTTTCGCAAGCCGTGGCCAACCTGATCGATAATGCCATCAAGTATTCCGGGGATTCGAGAAGGATATCGGTCAGCGCCTCCGTCGAGGAGCAATTCCTGGCGATCGCCGTGCAGGACTTCGGCGTCGGCATCAAAAAGGAAGACATCCCCAGGCTATTCGAGCGTTTCTACAGGGGCGGCGACGAATTGACGCGGACGGTCAAGGGCAGCGGCCTGGGGCTGACTCTGGTCAAGGAAATCGTCGAAGCCCACGGGGGAAAAGTCCATGTCGAAAGCGAACCGGGGAAAGGAAGCGTTTTCTCGATCCGGCTGCCGCTTCCATAAAGAAAGGGGAGCTAAGATGACGAAGATCCTGATCATCGAAGACGAGGAAAGCATCCTCATGCCGTTGGAGGATAACCTCAAGCTCGAAGGATATGACGTCTCAAGCGCAAAGGATGGCCTGCAGGGTTTGGCCCTGGCCGCCGGGAATCCCTACGACCTCATCATCCTCGACATCATGCTGCCGAAGATGGACGGCTTCGAGGTCTGCAAGCGGCTGCGCCAGGACAGGGTGATGACACCGATCCTGATGTTGACCGCCAAGAGCCAGGAGGTCGACAAGGTGCTCGGGCTGGAGCTGGGAGCCGATGATTATGTCACTAAGCCATTCAGTTCGCGGGAGCTTTTGGCCCGGGTCAAGGCCATCCTCCGGAGGGTCAAGGAGCCGCATCAGGGCATCGATTTCTATCGCTTCGACGACATCGAGCTCGATTTCATCAAGTACGAGGCCAGGAAGAAGGGCCGGCCGGTCCCGCTGACCGCGCTCGAGTTCAACCTGATCCATTTTCTCGTCCAGAACAAGGGACGCGTGGTCCATCGGAATGAGGTCCTGGACAGCGTTTGGGGCAAGGACATCTATATCGACGCCCGGACCGTCGACAAGCACATCTCGCTTCTCAGAAAAAAATTCGAGGACGACCCCCAGGATCCGAAATACATCCTGGGCGTAAGGGGGGTGGGATATAAATTCACAGGATGATCAACGTTCACGCGATCTTCACATAAAAGAGATCGAAGCTTCATGCAATCGGAGGGCCATTGTTTTATCTTCCTCATGGAGAAAAAATTACCATGAGGAGGGATAAGTCATGAAAACAAAATTGTTCGTGTCCGCCGCATTGGCCGTGATACTTGCGTTTGCGTTGTCGGGCGCCGTCCAGCAGAGCGCCGAGCAGCTCTATAAGACCGGCCTGTATGAAGAGGAAGTGGGCGGAAACCTGCAAAAAGCCATCGAAATCTATCAGGACATCCTGAAGCGGTTCCCGGAGAGCCGCGAAATCGCCGCCAAGGCCCAGCTCCATATCGG
>DATKXS010000138.1:0-2166 GCA_035528895.1 Candidatus Desulfaltia sp. | reverse complement strand
CTTCGGGTTTTCGGTCCGGACCGCCTTCTTCAGGTCGTCGAGGGACTGGTAGATGACCTTGTCGGCGCCGATCTTGCGGGCCACGGCGGCTTCGTCGGCATCCTGGGCGACGAACTCCGTTTTCGTCTGCATGTCGATGCCGTAGACACAGGGGTGGCGGAGGGGCGGCGAGTAGGATGCGAAATAGACCTTCTTGGCCCCGCACTCACGGACCATCTCGATGATGGCCTTAAGGATAGGGAATTCCTTTTTTCGCGTGGCATGGAATCGCCGGCTTCGGGCTCAGAATCAACCCTTCCCCTCATGAAATAAGGATATCCCGGCCCCGGACAGGCGTCAAGAACTCAAAATCCAGCGGGCCCGAACTCCGGCGGGTGGGTTATCGGTCAGGACGGCCGAAAAGCGCCCGAACCTGGACAGTTCCCCTCCCCCCTTGGCATCACCCGCTATTCGTAGTCCCCGCTCTCCTCGGCCGCCATCAGTGCGACCTGCTCGAAGGCATGGGCGGGCGGCGGCTTCTCGGCCACGAACGTCAACTCCAGGTGGCGGATGATCCGGTCGACGACCGCGTACTCTGTCAGGAACGCAACGACTCTCATCCTCCCCCCGCAGCGGGGGCATCGGAGAGGATCCGCCTCGTAGACCTTCCGGATCATCTCGGCCCAACCTTTGGCAGGGATGGGCCTCGGCTCCTCCTCGATCATCCCCAGGGCGACGGGAACACAGTCCGCCTTCCTGACCTTCCCCCGGTGAGCGTTGGCATAGAGCCCGTAGTACCGGACCATGACCTGGCCCTTGTCGGGAATGTGGGACGTGACTCGGGCGATGAACTCCAGATAATCCATCGTCTCCAGCTCCGCGCCGTTTTGACCATGCCGGTAGCCAACTTTGCCCTCACGTTCCAAAAACAAGAGGTGGTCCAACGCCAGGATGGGCCGGACCATGTATTTCCCGACCCGCTCGGCCTCGGCCTTCGTCCTGGCCCGGACCCGGCTGTGGACGTTGAATCCCGTATGCCGCCAGGAGAGGATCCGCTCAGCCCACTCCGGGCTCAAGAGCCCCTTACTGACAAGAAGCGCCAGGACCTCCCGGCCGAAGATCTCGGCCAGCCGCGCGTCGTCCAAACGCGGAAGCCTGTGGAAGATCCCCGCCCGGTCCACGCCGCCCTCGGTCAACAGGAGATGCAGGTGCGGGTGGAAGTTGATCCGATCCCCGAAGGTCTGGACGGCGACAATGATGCCGGGGACGAGCTCTTCGCCCGTCAGAGCCTCAAAATAGACCGTGAGGGTCTTGACGGCTGACCGGCAGAGTTCCCCGAGGAGCTTTCGCCTGAACTTGAAGAAGATCCTCAGCGTCTTGGGGATGGTGAAGACGACCTGGCGATGAGGGACATCCAGGAGCAGCGTCTCCCGCGTCCACTCACCCCACTCCTCGAGCCTCTTGGCGTGACACGACGGGCAGAAGCCGCGGGTCTTGCAAGAAAATGTCAACAGGTGTTCCGCATGGCAGTCCGGGCAGCGGATCCGGGCAAAGCCCGAGCGGGGATTGCCGCAGTCGAGGTAGCGCTCGACGACCTCCTGGACGATCGGCCGGAAATACCCGTACTGCTTCTCGAAACGGCTCTCGTATTCTGACAGGAACCGGCCGAAGTTGTGGAACAGCACCCGGTAGAGCGCCGTGCGCTCCGGATGGCGAGGGCGATAGATTCCCGGCACATCGGGAAGGCTGATTCAAGAAACGTGCCGGGAGCTCGTGAGGGGAAATGAGGAGGCTGGACGAAGGGCCTGTCAACGAACGGCTACCCATGATGAAAAGGTGTCAGCATCGCCTTCTTAGCCTTCGCGATCTTCTTTTTCGTCTTCCTTTCATGGCCAGGTATTCAACTTGCTGCATAGGATATGATACGCCAGAGTGCTTTGAAGCCTGCGTGCTAGAAGAAGGAGTGAACGGCTACTTTGCTGTCTGCCCCTTATCAGACTTGGATATTATTACGATATTTGAAGCCGCACGGTTTGTGAACGGGGCTTAAGATCAGCGTTAAGGGCTGAGGACCGGCCCGGCCACGACCGCCGCTACGCCATGGACTCGGGCCTCATCCGGGCCCTGGGCTGGGAGCCGGAGACGCCGTTCGCAGAGGGGCTCAAGAAGACGGTGCGCTGGTACGCT
>DATKXS010000137.1:0-27140 GCA_035528895.1 Candidatus Desulfaltia sp. | reverse complement strand
GCGCGCCTCCGTTTTTCCTAATGTAGCACAGCTCAGCGGAAAATGCACGAAGGGGGCTCGGGGCAGTGGCATGAGGAACCCGTATGAGGAGTGAGCGGGCACGGTTTCTCGACCGCAGGGAGAGAAGAGCGAACGACGAATTGAGCCCGTTTTCCGCGCTGGGAGAAAACGGGCGCGGTTTCAATGCCACTGCCCCGAGCCCTCACGGACTTCCTCGCCCAAACCCATCGCCTCGCAGGGGGAGAAAAACGGAAGATAAGAAGCTAAATTTTTCTGATTAGCTTCTTGATCTTTATATAGAGGCGGTCGGCGCTCCTGATGATCCTGCCGACGGGACGTTGTCGCAGTCGAATGGAGCGGTGGATGCAAACCTCATGGCAGCACAGGCAGTGAATGCACCCGGTCTCATCGACCCAGGCCTTCCCCCTGACTTCATGGATCGTCTTGGCCGGGCAGATGTTGAGGCATTCCAGGCAGGCATTGCACTTGCCGGGGATGATCTCCGGCGTGAGGACGAGCTGACCGGAAACATAGGCATAAATAAAGGATGGAAGCCAGCGGCTGAACATCCCAGTGGCCATCCAAGAGGGACGAAAATCCTTGACCTCGACGTCACGGATCTTCTCTCCGAGAATATCGATGCGCTGGAGATCGCCGACGCCGAGACCGCGGGCGTCTGCGGCGGACGTCGTGAACACGGCGGAAGGATGATAGCCGGCCACCCGTGAAGCCACCGCATCCACGGCCACGGCATCCCGGCCGGCGATGATCAGTCCGATCTTCTTGGGGACTCCGGAGGAGGGGCCTTCGCCTTCCATGCCGACAACGGCATCCATGATGGTCAGGCGCGGCGGAGCCGCGGAGAAAACGTCCACGAGCATCCGCGAAAAGATATCGTTGCGGGGGAAGCGGCGGTGGTATTCGAGCCGGAGTCCATAGGGGATGACGCCATACATGTTTTTCACGGCACCGGTGAAGGCGGTGAAGCTATGCGTTTTCAGTTTGGGCAGGTTGATGATGGCGTCCGCCTCGAGGACGGGTCGGGCGATAAAGACCGATTTCAAAACGGCCCCGCGCAAGGAAACCTCGGCAAATCCGGTCTCCTTCAGGTTAACGAGAGGCACTCCCAGTTCCTCGCACACCCGGCGAAAACCGGTGGTCAGAAACTCGTCTCCCCGGCCAAAGTTGACATCGTCGCCGACCATTGCGCGCACGCCGTGGTCCAGAAGGAGCCGCAGGACCTCGCGAACAAACAGAGGATGGGTGCAGATGGCCCGTTCCGGGGGAGCCTGGGAGGCGAGATGATTGATCTTGACAAAAACACTCATCCCCCGGGTCAGAAAAGAGCTCAGACTCCCGAGAAGATCCAGGCTTTGCCTGACGGCACGGGACAGCGGCTCGGCTTCATAGGATCCGCAGCCGACGACGGCGACCCTGGATCTCTGCGTCTCATCCCTTCCTTGGGCAGCGGCGGTTCCTGAATATCCCATGCTTTCCGCCGAATATTCTAGCCGAAAGGAACTTTAAAGGCGAGGAAGCCCGCCCGCGCGACAGCCGGAGAAGAGATAGCCCATGAACGGCGCCGAAAACCTATATCAAGGAAGGAACAGGGCGCAATTCAACCGTCCGGAATTTCTTAGCGCCGACAAGCGTTGATTTATGGCCGGTTTTGCCGTAAATTAGAAAAGAATGACGTCCATGACGATCAGAAAATACCCGGGATCGTTGCTTGCCGCTATCCCCGTTCTCGTCCTGATGATGGTCATATGGACGAGGCTCTCGCTGCGCGGCGAGGTTTTCTATCCCTGGAAGGAAACGTACATCGGCGCCCTGGAAGGCAAGGAATGGTTCGGCCTTGTCCTGGCTCCAGCCAGGGAAGTCGCCTTCGGCCTGCGTCTCCGCGTCCAAAAGAATGGCCAGACGGCCGCCAGTGACGATTTTTTCTATATCGTCTCCGAGGTCGGCCCCAACTCCCCGGATGGCCAGTATGCCCGGATCGTCGCCGACCTGAGCCTGCCGTTCAACCAGGGAAACGATACCCCCATCCTGATCAAGCCGCCCTCTAAGTCCGACCGGCTGACTCTGGAATGGTCCCGTCAGGATGATCGGACGGTGCTCGGCCGCATCCGCGCGCCCAAGGACATCTCCCTCCAGATCATCCACTTTTTTCCCTGGAACATCAAAGGGGAGTACCGCCTCCTCCCCGATGGCCAGGTCCAGGGCGAGAGTGGAGAAGGCAAGGCTTATCAGTATATCTTCTGGACCGACCGGATGGGGGAGTCGCTGCCCTCTCCGGAGGACCCTGGCCTGCCCCTCTCCTTTTCTACGGAAAAAGAGAGAAACCTCTACTTCATCGCCGCCGTAGGAGAGGACCCCGACATATTGAAAAACCAGATCTACCGCTACAAGAATCGGAAAACCATCGAGACCTTCCTCCGAGATGAGGAGACACGCTACCGGAACAAGCGGGTGAAGGTTGACGGGCTCTTCAAGGGTGCCGCTGAGGGCATCACCAACAACCTCTTCTGGATGATCCTTTATCAGCCGGACCATCATCGCCTTTACGCGCCGGCCGGCCGCCGCTGGATCTTCCCCCGGCCCAACGGAGCGCCCGATCACTGGACCATCTTCGAGTGGGATTCTTTCTTCAATGCCTTGGAAGTTTCCATCGAGAGCTCCTGGCATGCCCGGCAGATCACAGCGGCCGTGTTGGAGACGCAGTATCCCAACGGCAACATCCCCAACTGGCGCGGCCGCTTCAGCGGGACTCCCGACCGTTCCCAACCTCCGGTCGGCGCCTATGTCGTCCTCAAGCTCTTCGGCAAGCTTGGGGACATGGAGCTTCTCACAATGGCCTTCCCTCACCTGGCGAGATGGCATGCCTTCTGGAAAGCGCCCAAACCGGACGGACGGCCGCGCCGTGACGGCAACGCCGACGGACTGCTCGAATGGGGCTCGGACACCGACCTGGTCGCCGGGACGGTCCCACCCCGGGAAGAAAAGGCCACCGGAAAACAGCGGGCCATGTGGGAGTCGGGACAGGACGACCTCCCGAACTGGGAAGAGGCTTCTTTCGACGAGAGCAAGGGAACCTTGACCATGAACTGCCTGGACCTCAACTGCCTCTATGCCCTCGATGCCTATTGCCTGGCCCAGATCGCAAATATATTGAACCGGCCGGCAGACTATGCCGCCTATCTTCAAGAATACGAAGATATGCGGGAGCTCATCAATGAGAAGCTCTGGAACGAACGGGAAGGCTTCTATTTCGACCGCCATTGGGACGGACGCTTCTCCTCGCGGAAGGCCGCCTCGAACTTCTACCCGTTGCTGACCAGGATCCCCGACTCCAGAAGGGCCTCGCTGCTGATCAAGCACCTCCTCAACCCCAAGGAGTTTTGGGGCGAGTACGTTCTGCCGACGATCTCCAGAGATGATTCGTTCTTCCCCCAGCAGCAATACTGGAGAGGCACGGTCTGGCCGCCGACGAACTATCTGGTCTACCAGGGGCTCAAGGCTTATGGTTTCGACGCCGTGGCCACCGAATTTGCCCAGAAGAGCCTGTCCTTGTTCCTCAGGAGCTGGAAAAACTTCCAGGTCTGCCCGGAAAATTTCGATTCCCGAACCGGAGAAGCCGGCGGCCAGAGGCACCAGAGCTGGGGACCGCTGTTCGCTCTCATCGCGCTCGAGGAATACCTGGATTTCACTCCCTGGGAGGGTTTCCGTTTCGGAATCCTCGACCCCGAACAAAAGGGTAAGCTCAGCCGGGTCTCGATCCAGGGCAGGCACTACGAGGTCGAAGTCTCACGCTCCGAAACCAAGCTCAAAGAAGAAGACAAGGAAATTATCAAAACCAACGGAGCGGCTGTCTTCCGGCATTTTCTTTATTCCGAGAACGAAGTGTCTTTCGAGATCAAGTCCCTGAAAATGCGAGAGGTCGAGGTCCGATTCCTGAAAAAGGGCAAATATCAGCTCCTGCTGGACAATCAGATCAACAAGATCTTCAAGGGCGATTCCCAAAAGTTCGAAGTCCCCGAAGGGGAACACGCGGTCCTGATCCAGCTCCTCGAGGACCAGGACTAGCGAACGGCCCGGTAGGCCCGCTTCAAGGTGTCTCCCCTGAGCCCCTGTCTCAACGCTTCCAGGGCCAAGACTTCCTCCGGAGGGATGTTACCGAGGTTGACGTTGAGGCCGAACTGAAGGATGAGGTCCTGCTGCTGATTCTTTAGCGGCGCCTCCCAGATCAGGTTGTCGACGGCGAACCCGCCCTCAAGGATCCGGTCGATCTCGCCGGCTCTGGTCTTGCCGTCCTGGTCGAATATCCCAACGCCCCGGCCCGCCTCTCTCGCCTCGATGATGACCTTGAAGGCTCCGTTGCCAAGGTCTTCCCGGATGAGCTCATGGATGGCCTCCATAGGGGGCGTTTCCGCGGGGTCTTTTTTCCCGACCTCGGTGATGACCTTGAAACCCAGGTCTCTCGCCCTTCGGATCACGTCCCGGCGGGTGGTCCGGTCCATCTCGATGGTCCCGTCCGAGACCTCGATGGCCGTGAACCCGAGCAGGCGGGCCCTCTCCAGGTAGGCGGCAGTCGTATGCTGCCAGACTGAGACCTCTAGAAAGGTTCCGCCGGGCATGACGTCGGTACCGGCGGCGGTGATGATCTCGTTCTTTTTTTTGAGCACATCCCGGTCATAGAAGGCCGAGGTCCCGAAGGTGAGCTTGATGATGTCGATATAATCACCGGCGGTCAAGAGCAAGTCCTTGAGCAGATGCCCGCCAAGGCCCTTGTCGATGACCATGGTCAGGCCATCCTGACGAGGCTTGGTGCTTCTCCCCGGACAGGGGATCTCGAAGGCTCCGTTCCACGCTTTAGGCGACATCTCTATCTCCTTTTCCGAAACCCGCTTTCCAGGAAATCCCCCCAGCAATGCCGCGGACCAGAAAAGACGGCGCCGCAGAAAGCCGCAGTCCGGTGCCGGGAAAGGTCCTGGCAGGCCGTCCAGCGAGCTTCCGCCAGCTGCTCACGGTCCATCCCCGGCAGAGGGATCCGATCATAAAGGATAACAGTTTCGGCGAGCTTTTCAGAAATATTGGCAAAAAGAGACTTCGCTGTCTCCCGATAATCAGAGAAAGGATGCATGAGGAACGACTGGCATCCTTTCTCGACCCTGGGGAAGAGGATAAACAGCTCAGGGTCGACCAGACTGTCTTCCCGCCAGCGATAGGAAGACAGGTCGATCACCCTTTTTTCCCGCCATTCTTCCTCTCGCGGGACTTCTATATCCGGCCGCAGGAATTTCGGGAAATGGTGGCGCAGCGTTCCCACCCTGACATTGTCCACGAGAGAGCCCATGAACCAGCGGAAGTGCCGGCCTTCCTGCCGGAAATGGACCGTCTCGGTGGAGAAAAGGGCCAGCCCTCGTTCCAGGCCGCTGAGGAGGTAGACCGTCTTGCCGCTTCCCGGCCCTCCGGCGATGACGAAGAGCCGGTGCCCTGCGGGCTGATAAAGCGCACAGGCGTGGAGATTATAAATATGGTGTCTCTTCTCCAGGAGAAAGAGAACAAAGCGGTAGAGAAAGCCCAAGTTACCCCAAAGGCTGAGGCGCGGGTCCGAAGCCCGGCGGGTGAGTGCGGTCAGAGGCCCCTCTATAACGGCCCTTGTTCCGGCGATCCGGCACGTGGGAATGGCTGCGGGATTCTCGACGACCCTGATCGACCCATCTGCCTCCACCGGGAAAGGGACTCGCTCGACCTCCCGGAAATCGGTGTGCAGCGATCTGACCTCAAGGGGGGGAGGCAAGTCCGGAAGCAGAGATTTGCGGTTGGAGGTGATGGCCACCATGGCTTTGAGGACGCGGACGCCTAACCGATATTCGCTTTGTCTCAAGTCCCGTCTCCGCCCTGTATCTTACTCGAAGGACGAGTGATCCTCAAGACGGACAGGCGTTCGCTTTCCCTGGATGCAGAAAATCGATAGAAACGATCGAATGGATGTATATTTAATCCTGGACCTGAGCCGCGGGTCCGTAACGGTCTGGCGGGGCGTACACCAGAACGGACAGGGCGAAGGCCACCGTTCCTAATCCTCCCAAGACCAGGAACGGCGAGGAGATGCCGAAATGGTCCGATAGGAACCCGGCCAGGAGCGATATCAGCGCTCCCGAGACCATCGAGAGGTTGGCGGCAAAGCCGAAGGCCTGTGATTGATTGCGGGCCGGGACCGCGTTGCCCACAAATGACTGGAGGGCTGGATAAATGAGAAACAAGAATATCCCGAAAAGGCACAGACCGAACACGGCGACTCCCGTCCGTCCGGCGACGCCGATCACGAGCAAGGAGACCGCTGCTCCGGAAAAACTGGCTCTATAAACCCGGATGCGTCCGAACTTGCGGCTTAGGGGGCCGAAGAGATAGGTCATGACGGTTCCGATCCCGATCCAAAGCGCGAGGAAGAAGCCGGTCCTGCCCATCGAGATGTCGAATTTGTGATGAAGAAGGGAAGGCGCAAAATAGACGGTCACGCCCCAGGACGCTCCGCCGAACAAGAACCCGATGATGACATGGCGGATCCGCCGGATCGTCTGCAGCCACGAAGCGAGGTCCAGGCGGTGGTCGACATCCCGCTCGAAAGGCATGTTCCTGACCAGAAGAAAGCTGACCACGCCAAGAACGAAGCAGACCGCGGCCCAGGTCCGAAGAGAAGTCTGCCAGTCGAAACTCTGGGCCAGGACGCCGACCGAGATGAAAGCCAGGACAACGCCCAGGTTTCCCGAACCGCTCTGGATGCCCATGGCGAAGTCGATCCCCTGCCGAGGATGGGTCCGGGCCACCCAAGCCATCCCGAGGGTATGATAGAAGCTGACAAAGACCCGGAAGAGAAGCCAGAGGCTAAAAAGCAACAGGTAACTTGAGGACAGCGGGATCAACACGAGAGAAAGGGAGATCCCGAGAAAGCTCCAGGCATGGACGAGCCGGTAGTCCCACCGTCGGGCCGCGTGGACGATCAGGATCTGGAAAAGGAAGGTGGTCAACAGCCCGAAATTGGAGAGCAGGCCGATCTGGGAATAGCGCTGGATGATGGTTTGCTGGCCGTAAAGGATCGGAAAGACCATAGGAATCGCGACCGTGGCGGCATCATTGAGACCGTGGAACAGGGAGGCGGAAATGAGCAGGCGTCGCGGCGTCGTCATGGCCCCTGATTTTGGCCCAAAGGACCCGGGTTGTCAAACGAGGTCCGGTTTTCGAGGATTTTGCGGCTGGCTGAGCGGTTGCAACTTGGCAGCAAGTTGAGTAATGTATTTCTGTTCAACTGGAAGAGGAGGTCAGAGCATGTCACGGTTATCCCGAAGGAACTTCATCAGGACGGGCCTGGGGATGACGGCCGCCTCATGGCTGTCCCGGACGAAGAACGTGTTCGCCGAAGCCCGGCTGTCCGGGACCGAGAACGCTCTCTGCGTCGTCGCCAGCGGCAACGGGCTCCGGGCAACGGAGAAAGCCATGGAGCGCATGCGCCGGGGAAGCGATCCCCTGGATGCCGTCATCGCCGGCGTCAACATCGTCGAGGAGGACCCGAACGACACTTCGGTCGGATACGGCGGCTTGCCGAACGAGGAAGGCCTGGTTGAGCTCGACGCCTCGGTCATGTATGGTCCGACCCACACGGCCGGCGCTGTGGCCTCGCTGCGGAACATCAAGACTCCGAGCAAAGTGGCCAAGCTGGTTATGGAACGGACCGGCCATGTCCTCTTGGCGGGGGAGGGCGCCCTGCGGTTCGCCAAGGCCCACGGGTTCAGAGAAGAAAACCTCCTCACCGAAAGGGCACGGGAGATCTGGCTGAAGTGGAAGGAAACCCTGTCGGACCGGGACTACTGGCTCTCGCCCGACGAGAAAAAGGTCATGGCGGAATTGAAGCCTTACACCGAACACTATGGCACGATCAACTGCCTCGCCAAAAACAGCGACGGTGTGCTCGCCGGCGTCACCACGACCAGCGGGTATGCCTTCAAGATTCCGGGGCGGGTGGGAGATTCCCCGATTATCGGGGCGGGGCTCTATGTCGATAACGCCGTCGGAGCGGCCGGGTCAACGGGATTCGGCGAAGCCAATCTGAGGACCTGCGGAAGCTTCCTGGTCGTCCAGTTCATGAGTCTAGGCTCTTCGCCCGAGGAAGCCTGCCTCAAGGCCATGCGGGTCGTCGCCGAGAAGGCCATGCTCCAGCCGCGCTTGCTCGACTCCGCCGGCCGGCCCCGGTTCGGGCACAGTTTCTATGCGCTGAATAAAAAAGGGGAGTACGGATCGGCGAGCATGTGGAGCGGCGACACCTGCGCCGTTCACGACGGCACCGAGAACAAGCATCGGGAATCGGCTTATCTCTATAAAAGGGAATGAAGGGCGCTACTGGTCTTCAATGATGATGGCTGTGTAGCCGAGGACGGAAAGGCTGCGGGCGATCGTCGCGGCCGCCTCTCTCGAATCAGCCCTGATCCGGACGCGGTAATAGACCTGGTGAGTCGTCCTAAAATCTGTTACGGTGACGGCCGAAAATTCTCGGGATAATTCCTGCCGCAAAGCGTCGGCGTTCTTCCGGTCGATGAAGGATCCGGCCTGCACGTAAAACCGAAGTGGGGCCAGGGGCGGCGAAACATCGCTCAGCACCTCGATCCGGACCGGAACCGTCCCGGTCCCGATCATGTCGATCGCCCTGGCGGCCGCGTAGGAGAGGTCAATGACCCGGCCCTTGACGAACGGGCCGCGGTCGTTGATGCGGACGACGACCGACCGGCCGTTGTTCAAGTTGGTCACTACAGCCATAGAGCCGAACGGCAGCGTATTATGGGCGGCGGTGAGGTCGTTCATGTCATAGATCTCCCGGCTGGATGTCTTTTTGCCGTGGAACTCCTCGCCGTACCACGAGGCCACGCCCGTCTGGACGGCCCCCCCCGGAATATAGTCCACCTTGGGTCGGCAGCCGGAAAGGACGAGGACGCTCAGGCCGAGGATCAGAAAACAATTCTTTTTGGAAGCATCTCCAGATTTGTGATCTTTGTAATGGGCGCAGGAAGCCGCCCTGAAGCCCCCGTAGCGGAGGGGAGACCCCTCGGCTTCTCCGACGGGGGGAACCGACGGGACTGGTTCCCCGGGGTGCGGGGGATCAGGGCGGCTTCCTGCGCCCAATGGAATCATATCAACGAAGAAGCTTACATTCTTTTTTGGCCCTCTGGAATTGCCTATCACTATCCGTTAGAATAGCAGCTTCGGCCTCGAGTTGCTATGAAAAAACTGACTTACTTTCTGCCGGCCATCTTGTTCTATCTCCTTATTTTCTTGCTCTCGTCCCAGGACCTTGATATCGATTTCAAGATCAATCACCTGGATAAGGTCATCCATATTTTCGAGTTCGGCCTGCTGGGCTTTCTTCTGGCTATCGGATTTTTTAACGCCCTATCTTTTGCCTCCTGGACGAAGTCCATCCTGACGTTCGGCAGCGGCCTGATCTTGGGTATCCTCGACGAATTCCATCAATTGTACGTCCCTCGACGGAAGGGCAACCTCAAGGATCTCCTGGCCGATGCGGCCGGACTTGTCTTGGGGATCCTTGTCTTCCGGTACCTCGCGGCGTGGAGAAAGAAAGCCGATAAGGCCTGAAGGAGCGGTCTACAGGCTTTTTTTCAATCCCGCTTTGAGATGAGCAAAAGCCCTTTGCGGGGTCGAGCAGAAGGAGAACAGTTCGATGTCCTGGCGAGCGATGGCGCCGTGCTCGATGAGGGTTTCGAACTGGATGATCTTCCGCCAGTACTCTTCGCCATAAAGGACGATGGCCAGTGTCTCCCGCGAGATCTTTCCTGTCTGGACGAGGGTCAGCGTCTCGAACAGCTCATCCAAGGTTCCGTACCCGCCCGGGAAGGCGACCACCGCCTTCGCCTTATTGATCAGCCAGAACTTGCGGGTGAAGAAATAATGGAAGATGAAGGAGAGTTCGGGAGAGATGTAAGGGTTGGGGAACTGTTCCTCTGGTATGGAGATGTTCATGCCGATGGATTTGCCGCCGGCCCGGGCGGCGCCGCGGTTGGCGGCTTCCATGATCCCGGGACCGCCGCCCGTGCAGATGACGAAATTTTTCCCCTTGGGTCTGAGCTTGATGGCCCAGGAAGCCAGCCGGAAGGCCAGTTCCTCGGCATCCTGATAATATTTCGCGAGGGGAGAACGCTCGTCGCTGGGATCGACCCGCGAAGATCCGAGGAAAAGAACCGACGAATGGACTTTTTGTCTGGCCAGCCGGTGCATCGGCTCCAGGATCTCGCTCAGGATGCGGACCGGCCGGGCCTCCTCAGACTCCAAGAAGTCCTTGTTGTTATAAGCGATATCCGGCGTGAAGACCTTTTTCATCTGAACCTCACTAAGCAAATCAAAACTTTATTCTATCCCATGTGTTCTTGATGAACAAGAGGCGGGCGAGCCGTGGGCCGGCTGACTTGAACTGGAAGACTCCATGTGTTATCAATAGAGTCTCCGATCCAAGCCCAATCATCATGAGCGGATTGAACCTGCAGAGCATCATGCCCTATCCGGGAAGGCTCATCATCATCGGCGCTTCAACGGAAGCCGAAAAGGTGATCGTCGCTTACGCCGTAACAGGGAGGTCCGCGGCGAGTCAGGCCAGAAGGCTCACCTTCGAAGGAAGCGCGGTCTGGACCGAACCCCTGGGCGATGACGCCTTCAACAAGGGAAACGCCGACCTCCTCATCTACCGGGCGATCGCCATCGACCGGATGATCGCCGTGAGCAACGGCCGGCAGACTGACGACATCGCCAAGGTCTTGAAAAAAGTCGGTCAGGAAGACCGGCCGGAGGACATCCTGGCTCGCGCTCTGGAGAACTGGACTTATGAGCCTGACGGCCCCCATTTCACCCCGCGCATCAGCGGCTGTGTCCTGACAGGCGGAGCCGCCGGGCTCAGTCTTATCAAACGGGGAGGGGACGGCGCTCGCCTTGCCTCTTTTACATCCTGGGCCCTTGACCCGGGTCAGGGCCGGTTGATCGCCACCTATTCGGGCCCGGAAGAGAATCCCCTGCCGTCTTTCTCTGGGGAACCGATCGCTGTCGAGGTCGGCCGGGCAACGGCCAGAGACATGGCCGAAGCCGTTTACCAAGCCCTGAAGCCGGGCGTTCCGGAGAAAGATTATCGGGTCGCGGTGGCCTGTATCTCCGCTCTGCGGGCGAACCTCAGGAACTACGACGTATATCTCATCAATCGTCGGGAAGGATAAAGGTGATGGAAAAAGTCGACAAATCCGCGCGACTCCAGTACTCCACCAGGGTGGCCGAAGATTTCCCGAAGATGCTTTCCTTTGCGGGCTTGGAGTTCCAGAAGCGGTTCTCCATGCGCTACGGAGAGAACCCGGGGTATCCGGCCGCTTTCTATGCCGAGAGCGGAGCCTCCGGGCCGAATATGGCCACCATGGAAGTATTGCAGGAGGGGACCAAGGGCCTGAGCTATATCAATGTCGGCGACATGGACCTCGGACAGCGGCTGGTCAGGAAACTGACCGCCGTCCATCCCCGTCGGTCCATCTGCGCCTTGGTCAAGCACGAGATGCCCAGCGGCGTTGCTCTGGGTGAAACGATCGAGGAAGCTTTCGAAAAGGCCTGGAAAAGTGACCCGCTCTCGAATTTCGGGAGCGTGGACGTCTTCAACGGCCCGGTCACCGAGCCTCTGGCAAGACTTCTGGTCGAGAGCGGGCGCAACATCGAGGCCGTTTACGCTCCGGTCTACACTCCGGATTCCCTGCCCGTTCTGGCTTTGCGGAAAACCCTTCGGGTCGTCAAGATGGGCGGACCGGTCGACACGCCTTCTCTCGATAACGGGCTGGAATTCAAACGCGTCGCCGGAGGTATGCTCGTCCAGAAGAGGTTCGACTCCCGGATCGGCGGCCCCGGCGACGTCGATGTCGTCTCGGCGCGAAAGCCCACGAGCGAAGAGGTCGAGGCCGCTGTCTTCAACTGGATCGTCGCCTGCTTCACTCGATCCAACGCCGTGGTCATCGGCCGGAAGGACAAGGTCCACGGGATCGGCTCGGGCCAACGCAGCCGGATCGATGCCGCCGACTGCGCCGTCCGTTTTTCCCGGCGCGGCTATGGTCCCGAGGGTTGTGCCCTGGCATCCGATGCCTTTATGCCCTTCCCCGACGTCGTCGAACTGGCCGCTCAGAACGGCATCACGGCCTTGATCTATCCCCTGGGATCGATCAAGGACCAGGAGGTCATCGACCGGGCCAACGACCTCGGCCTGGCCATGATCATCACCCGCCGGCCCGGGCAGGCGGACAGCGAACGCAGCTTCTTGCACAGATAGATAGGAGGAAGCTCGACGGACAGACCCATGACGCTCAAAGAATACAAAGAAAAAAGGAATTTCCGGAAGACTCCGGAACCCCGGGCCGAGGCGGCGCCGAAGAAGCGGGAAGGCCTGGTCTATGTCATCCAAAAACACCAGGCCTCGCATCTCCATTATGACCTCCGGCTGGAAGAGAAGGGAGTTCTGAAGAGCTGGGCCATCCCCAAGATCCCTCCTCAGGAAGAAGGCGTCCGGCGGTTGGCCGTGGAGACTGAAGATCACCCCTTGGGCTATGAAGACTTCGAAGGCGTGATTCCCGAGGGCGAGTATGGCGCTGGACGAGTAGAGAACTGGGATAGGGGAACCTATCGTATCGAGGAAACCAGCCCGGGGAAGCGGGTGCTGGAGATCAGCGGGCGGAAACTCAAGGGCCGCTATTGCCTGATCAAACTCAAGCCCAATAACAGCCCGGACAAGAATTGGCTTTTCTTCAAATTGAAAAGTCCGCTATAATACATCGCCGATTTTCGTCAAAGGAAGGTCAAGATGAAAAAAGACAACGAGGAAAAGATCGCCTGCCATGTCTGCCAGAAGCTGATTCCGAAGGCAGCCGCGCTGCACGCCGAGGGACAGGAGTATGTCCTCCACTTCTGCGATGTGGAATGCCTGGATCACTGGAAAAAACAGCCGAAAAAAGAAAAGGACTGATTCGAGCTTATGTATCTTTCCGTCCTCTGGCATCTCCACCAACCCATTTACCGCCACCCGGACAGCCGGGAATACATCCTCCCCTGGGTCAACTTCCACCTGACCAAGAACTACTACCAAATGGCCTATCTGGCGGAGGAAACCGGCTATCCCTGTACCTTCAATCTCGTTCCCTGTCTGATCGAGCAGATCGAGGAGTACGCCCGGGGAGACGCCGTGGATTCGCTGCAGAGGGCGCTCGAGGCCGACCCAAATGAGTTGACCGCTCCGGAGCTCGCTCGCCTCTCCAGGTTCCTCCCCCCGGGGACGGAAGCATCCGGCCCGAGCGGCCTCCAGGCCCTGGCTCTGAAGTCCTTCTTCTCGCCCATCCTGAAGACACCCCGCGACAGGGAAGCTCTCCTCGACCTGCAGAAGAGGACCTGGAAGGAAGTCGTCCCCTTCTATAAAAAACTCTGGCAGGGCGGCCGCGTCGAGCTGACGACCTCGGCTTACTATCATCCGCTTCTCCCCCTGATCTTCGACCTCCGGGTGGGCGGCGCGACCACCATGCCGAAGAGGCCTTTCCTCTATCCCGATGACGGAAAAGCACAGATCAAGAGCGGCCGGGAATATTTCCGCCGCGTCTTCGGCCGCTATCCGAGCGGGATCTGGCCCTCGGAAGGAGGAATCAGCAGGGAGGTCGCAGACGCCATGGCCGCCGAGGGATATGCTTTTACCCTGACCGATGAGAACATTCTCTGGAAGACGTTGAAGCGAGGCCCCGACCCCGGTCTCTTGTATCATCCTTATACTTGCCGGAAGCTGGCCCTCTTCTTCCGAGACCGCGAGCTCAGCGACCTGATCAGCTTCGAATACCACCGCTGGCCGGAAAAGGACGCTCTGTCCGATCTCCTGGCCAAGCTGAAGGCAAAAGGGAAAAACTGCCCCGAGGATTCTATCTGTGTCATCGCTCTCGATGGAGAGAATCCCTGGGCCGGGTACCGCGACAACGGAGTCCCGTTCCTGCGGGAATTCTACGGCCGAATCCTCCGGACGAAAGAGGTCACGCCCATTCTTCTGGAAAACTATCTCGCGCTGTCGCCGCCTCGAGAAGAGTTGGACATCGTCCCCGGCACCTGGCTCGGGAGCTTCTCCAAATGGGTCGGCTCCCCGGCCAAGAACGCCGCCTGGGACGACCTTTCCCGCGCCCGGGAAAAATACGGACCGAGCGAGGAGCTGGATATCGCCGAAGGCTCGGACTGGTTCTGGTGGTTCGGGGAGGAAAACGTCGCCGAGTTCGAAGCTCTATTCCGGGGCTACCTCAAAAAAGCCGGCCGCAAAAGGAAGAGAGCTGAGGGTGCCTGAACTGACCTTCCTTTTCGCCGTCCACAACCACCAGCCGGTGGGGAATTTTCCCGAGATCTTCAAGAAAGCGTTCCGCGACTGCTACGAGCCTTTTCTCGCCGCAATGGCCGCTCATCCGGCGATCCGCTTCACCCTTCATTTTTCGGGCCCGCTCTGGGAGTACATGGCGGCCAAAGAAAAGAAGTCCTGGGAGTTGGTCGAAGAGATGGTCGGCCGCGGCCAAGTCGAACTCCTGGGCGGCGGCTTTTACGAACCGATCTTGTCCATCATCCCCGAAGAAGACAGGTTCGGCCAGCTCCGCCTGATGGGAGATTTTCTCAAAGAGAAGTTCGGACGCCGTCCCCGGGGAGTCTGGCTGACCGAGAGGGTCTGGGAACCCCACCTTCCGAAAACCCTGGCCGGAGCGGGAATCGAATACACGATCCTCGACGAAGAACATTTTCATTATGCCGGGGTCAGCGATATCGAACGCCCCTATATCACCGAGGAGGAAGGATCGCCGCTCGTCCTTTTCCCGGTCAGCAAGCAGCTCCGTTACGATATCCCCTTTCACCCTATCGAGGAGGTCCGCCGCTGTTTCCGCGAGATCGAGGGGAGGGGAGGAGTGGCCATCCTGGGCGACGACGGCGAGAAGTTCGGTCTCTGGCCCGGGACGCACAAATGGGTCTATGAAGAGGGTTGGCTCGCCGCTTTCCTGGCCTTTCTTGAAAACGCGGGTATCCGGACGACGACCTATTCCGGTTATCTCGATGACCGGCCCCCGCTGGGAAGGGTTTATATCCCCCCCGCCTCCTACGAAGAGATGATGGAATGGGTGCTTGAGCCCGGGGATTATGATTGCTTCCGCGCCCTGAAGCAGCAAGCGTCCATCGAAGCGCGGCGGTTTCTGCGCGGAGGGTTCTTCCGGGAGTTCTTCCTCAAGTATCCCGAAAGCAACCATCTCCACAAGAGGATGCTCCTCGTCTCCCGCGAGGTCAGGAAGAGCCGGAACCCGGAAGCATCCCGCGAGCTCTATAAAGCGCAGTGCAACGACCCCTTCTGGCACGGAGTCTTCGGCGGTCTCTACCTTCCCCACCTCAGGGAGTCGGCCTACCGGCATCTCCTCGCAGCGGAGAACAAGCTGCCGCTCCAACCCGGATGGGAAACGGTGGACTACGACCTCGACGGCCGGGAAGAGATCTTCTTCCGTCAGGATAATTTCAACCTGCTGCTCAAACCCAGTTTCGGAGGAAGCCTGATCGAATTCGACGACCGCCGGCTCGGTCGCAACCTTTCCGACGTTTTGTCCCGGAGGGAAGAGTCCTATCATCGCCACAGGGACGAGGAATCCGGCGGGGAAGGAAAAAGCATTCACGAACTGGCCAAGAAACTCCCGCCGGAAGCCTCCTCACTCCTGAGGTACGACTGGTATCCTCGTTTCTCGCTCCTCGACCATTTCCTTCATCCCGGGACCACTGCGGAGTCTTTCCGGCGGGTCGACTATGAAGAGCAGGGGGATTTCGTGAACCAGGAATACCAGTTCGCCTTGCAGGAAGATTCCGCTTTGATGGTCAGACATGGACACGTCTGGACCGGCGGGGAGCGCATCCCCGTCCGGGTGGCCAAGCGCCTCGCCCCCGCAAAAGACCGGGTTCTGATCTCTTATGAGCTGGAGAACGAGTCGGACAGGGAACTCCAGGCCTTGTTCGCCGTCGAATGGAACTTCTATCTCCTGGAGAAAGAATGGGAAGTCCGCCCAGGCACTCTCTTGCTTTTCGGCGGAAAATGGCGCCTGGAATTCTCCCCCGTTCCAGGAATCTGGCATTTTCCTCTGCAGACACTCTCCCAATCAGAGGAGGGCTATGATATAATCCATCAAGGGATGTGTTTCTTGCCTCATTGGGAAGTCGGCCTCGCCCGTCGACAGAAATTCAGTCTGAGCATCACCTTGAAAGGAAATAAAGGATATGAGCGTTAAGTATTTTTCTCTGGTCCTGCACAGTCATATCCCCTATGTCATGGCCCACGGAAACTGGCCGCACGGAATGGACTGGCTCTATGAGGCCGCGGCCGAGAGCTACCTTCCTTTGCTCGGGATTTTCGAGCGGCTCCGGGATGAAGGCCTTCCGCCGCACGTCAACATCTCCTTCACGCCCGTCCTCATGGAGCAGCTCAAGAGCCCGAGCTTCGCGACGGGATTTAAGGAGTACCTGCGGATGAAGGTTGAGATCGCCCGCAAGGATAGGGAGTATTTCGAAAAAGCCGGCACCGAGCCCCTCCTTGCACTCACCGAATATTGGGAAAACTGGTATGCCGGACTGCTCGAGCTGTTCTCCGGGAGATATCATGAGGATATCATCGAGGCCTTCCGCAGGCTTCAGGACGACGACCAGATCGAGGTCCTGACATCGGCAGCGACCCACGGCTATTTCCCCCTTCTCTCGGAGGACGACAGTATCCGCTGGCAGGTTCGCCAGGGCCGTTTCAGCTATGAGAAATATTTCGGCAGGAAACCGACGGGATTCTGGCTTCCCGAATGCGCCTACCGTCCCGGATACGCTTGGAAATCGCCGCTGGGCGGCCATGACGCCGTGCCCCGGTCCGGAGTTGACGAGATCCTCGGTGAAGAGGGACTGGGTTGTTTCTTTGTGGATACCCACCTTTTGAGCGGCGGCGAAGCCAAGGGCGTTTACCTGGACCGTTTTCCCGCCCTGAAGATGCTTTGGGAAAAATTCAAGAAGGAATATCAGCCGGGACAGGAGATCGCCAAAACGCCATATCTTCCGTATCTGGCCTATCCCTCGAAGGTTCCCTTCCTGGTCAGGGATGAAAAATCGGGGACCCAGGTCTGGTCAGGGAAGACAGGCTATCCCGGAGACGGATGGTATTTGGAGTTCCATAAGAAACACTTTCCCGGCGGGATGCGCTACTGGAGGATCACCGCCGGCGACGCCGACCTCGGCAATAAACTTCCCTACGACCCGGAGCGCATTCGCGAGAGACTCGAAGAGAATGCCGGTCACTTCGTTGATTCTCTCCGCGAAACCCTGAAGGATCGGGAAGGAGGGGTTGTCGTCGCTCTCTACGACACCGAGCTTTTCGGTCACTGGTGGTTCGAAGGTCCGGAGTGGCTTTATCTGGTCCTCAAGAAGCTCCATCAAGCCGAGGTCGAACCGCAGACGGCCAGCCGCTGCCTTGAGGCCCTCCAGCCTCATTCGCTGATCTCTCTTCCGGAAGGCTCATGGGGCACGGGCGGATTCCACTGGATCTGGCTCAACGACGGCACCGCCTGGATCTGGGAAAAGATCTACGCCATCGAAAAGCAGGCGATGAAGTTCAAATCCTTCCCCCCGGCCAAGGACAGTCGAATCCTCAAGCAGTTCATCCGCGAAAAATTCCTCCTGGAGAGCTCGGACTGGCCGTTCCTGATCTCGACCTGGACGGCCCGGGACTATTCCGAAAACCGCGCCGCCGAGCATTATGAGCGGGCCAGGACACTCGTCGAATGGGTCCAACGAGACGGCCCGCTGAGCCCTGCCGAAACGAGGCTCCTGGAAACGTGGGAAGAAGAGGACAAGCTGTTCTCCGAGGTCGTGATCCCCGATGGACGTATCGTCTGAACAAACCCTCGTCATGATCCTCTGCGGGGGGAAAGGCGAGAGGCTTTACCCCCTCACTCGTGACCGGGCGAAGCCGTCCGTCCCTTTCCTGGGCAGCTACCGGATCATCGATTTCAGCCTCTCCAACTCCCTGAATTCCGGGCTCAAAAAGATCGCCCTCCTCACTCAATACAAATCCCTGTCCCTGGAACGGCACATCCTTTACGGATGGAACATCTTCCATGCCGAGAGCGGGGGATACATCGTCTCCCTTCCCGCGCAGGGAAGGGTGGCCGACCGCTGGTACGAGGGCACGGCCGATGCCGTTTTCCAGAACATCTATACCATCCAGCAGGAAAATCCAGCGGCCGTCTTGATCCTCTCCGGCGACCACGTCTATCGGGCAGATTACCGGCAAATTCTCCGCTACTGCGATGAAAAAAAGGCCGACTCCGTCATCCTGGCCAAGACTGTCCCTCGCTCGGAGGCCAGCCGATTCGGCGTTGTCGGCATCGACCGCGGCCGGCGCATCGTCCAATTCCTGGAAAAGCCAAAAACTCCGCCCTTTATTCCCTGGGATGAAAAGCGCTCGTTGATCTCTATGGGGGTTTATCTCTTCCGGACGCCGGTCTTGGTCAAAGCCCTGATCCAGGACGCCAAGAATCCCGCCAGCAGCCACGATTTCGGCCGCGATATCATCCCTCGTCTGATCCAAAAATCACGTGTCTATGCCTATCTTTACGATAGTTATTGGGAGGACATCGGGACGATCGACGCCTACTGGAAGGCCAACATGGCTTTTCTGGATTCCGAACCTCCTTTTCTTACCGGAGATGATTCCTGGCTGATCCGAACATACAAGCGCCAGTATCCCCCCTCCTATTTTCACCAGACCGACATCAAGAATTCGATCATCGGATCGGGCTGCCGGATCAGCGGGGCCACGGTCCGCCACTCCATCATCTCTCCTGGAGTGGAGATCGCTCCGGATGCCCGGGTCGAGAGTTCGATCATCTTTGAAGGCTCCTGCATCGGACGCGGCTCAAGGTTGCGCCGGGTGATCGTCGACAAATTCTGTCAGATCCCCAGCCGCTTCGAGAGCGGCTTCCGGGTGAGGGAAGACCGGGCCCACTTCATGATCAGCGCTGACGGCATCCGGGTCATCCCTAAAAATTGGAGAGTGGAGTGATCGAACGCTATAATCCTCTGCTCCACGAATTCTCCGGGGAGACATCCAAAGAGATCCAGCTTTTCTCGATCATCGCTCAGAGTTTCTTCCAGCCTTTCTCGCTTTTGGACAACCTGCTCGTCATCATGACCGCTTTGACGGCGGGACACGGTGTGGGCTTCAACCGGGCCATGCTGTTTCTTGCAAAGGCAGATAAACTCAAAGGAGAATTCTGGCTGGGCCCCGCATCGGCCGAGGAAGCCGAGTCCATCTGGCGCGTCCTTTCCACTCCCGGCATCGGCTACCCGGAGATCATTGAGCACAACCGGTCCCTCCTCAACGGCGAAGCGGATACCTTGACCAAACGCATAAAGAAAATGAGCTACACTTTGTACAAGGGAGAATCATTGATCCCGGCCTTGGCCCTCTCGACGAATGAAATCGTCCTGGTCCGGGATGCCCGGAACGAACCTCTGGTGGAAAACCGCTTCCGGGAAACTATTGATACAGATGAATTCCTCTGCATCCCGCTCCTGGCCGAAAAGGAAGCGCTGGGGGAGATTATCGTGGACAACGCTATTACCGGAAAGGTTATCCGGGACAGGGATGTCGAGCTGGCCTTGATCTGCGGACTCATGGCCGGTAACTACATCTACACGGCCAAGCTGCAAAAAAGGGTCGTCGACATGAAAAAAGTGGCGGCCATGGGGGAGATGGCCATGTTCGTCACCCATCAGCTCCGCAATCCCCTGGTCACGATCGGAGGTTTCGCCGACCAGCTTCTCGACCCCAAGATAGGAGCGAGAAAGAGGAAGAGAAATCTTCAGATCATCCGGAGCGAGATCCGCCGGCTGGAAAGGACCCTGATGCAGCTCACCCAATTTCTTCGGGTTGATATCCGCGAAAAGAGCACTATCGATATACAAGAGATGCTCAATCTTGTCCTCGAATCGGTCCGGCCTCGAATCGACAGCTTGAAATTGACCATTGATGTGGAAGTCGAGGCCGGTCTCCGTGTCGTCCTCTGCGATCCTATTCATACTGGAGAGGCTGTGCGGAACGTAGTGGACAACGCTATCGATGCCGTTGGAAACGAGGGGAAGATCTATATACGGGCATTCCGGGAGAAAGCGGATTGGGCGGTGATCGCGGTCCAGGACACGGGCCCGGGAATCCCCGAATCCATCAAGGACAAGATCTTCGAATCCTTTGTTTCAACCAAGGACAAAGGAATGGGACTGGGATTGGCCTATGTGAAAAGGGTCATGGATGCCTGCGGGGGCCGGATCGAGATCAAGAGCACCGAAGGCCAGGGCACGATTTTCAAGCTTTGTTTCAAAACCCAGCCAAGAGAAAGGGGGAGCTAAACAATGAAAAAGAAATTGCTCGTCGTCGAAGATGAAAAGAATCTTTTAGTTCTTTACAAGGAAGAATTGAGCAAAGCGGGGTATAAGGTGACGGCGGTGATGGACGCGGATGCGGCGATGGAGCAGATCAAAGCCCACAGTTTCGACCTCATCATTACCGACATCCGCATGCCCAAGAAGGACGGGATCGAGCTCATCACCCAGATCATGGCCATGCGCAAAGACATCCCGATCATCATCAACACCGCTTACCAGAGCTATAAGCATGATTTCATGACCTGGGCCGCGGACGCTTATATCGTCAAGTCGGCCTCTCTGGAAGAGTTAAAGGCAAAGATAAAGGAGCTGATCGGTTAGACCATGTCCGAATTGCGCAAGGATATCATCAGCGGCCGCTGGGTCATCATCGCCTCGGAACGGAGCAAGAGGCCCGACGATTTCCGTCCCGCCCGGGCGACAGAGAAAGAGGCCGTGCCGGCGTTCTGCCCGTTCTGTGAAGGCAATGAATCGAAAACTCCTCCCGAGGTCGCCTCGCTCAGGAAGCCCGGCACTTTGCCGAACCATCCGGGCTGGCGGGTGCGGACCGTCCCCAACAAATTTCCGGCGCTGAACAGGGGACTTCCCCCGGAACGCCACGACGAGGGCATTTTCCAATGGATGGACGGCGTAGGAGTGCACGAGGTCATCATCGAAACCCCCGACCACGGCCAAGAGCTGCCCGATCTTCCGCTCGGACATCTTCAGGATGTCCTCGAGACCTACAAGGAAAGAGTCACCAGCATCGAAGAAGAATCCCAGTACAAATATGTCCATGTCTTCAAGAACAAGGGCCGGGAAGCGGGCGCCTCGCTCAGCCACCCCCATTCCCAGATCGTGGCCACGCCGATCATCCCCAAAAAGATCAACGAAGAGCTGTACGGTTGCGAGCATCTTTACGGTCAGTTCGGAGAATGCATCGTCTGCCGCATTATCAGGGAGGAAACACGAAAAGGGGAACGTCTGGTCCTCCGCAATGACGACTTTTGTGTGATCACCCCTTTTGCTCCGCGTTTCCCGTTCGAGATGCGCATTTACCCTCTGCGGCATTCTGCCTGGTACTCGAAATCCAGCAAAACCGAGCTCCCGTCACTGGCCAAAGCGATCAAGCTGACTCTGGGAAAGCTGCGGGACATTCTGGCCGACCCCCCGTACAATTTCTACATCCATCAGGCGCCCAACCCCAACCTGCCGCACGAGGCCTGGGTCAACCTGGAAAAGAGCTGCCATTGGCACATGGAGATTATCCCGGTGCTGACCCGGGTCGCCGGATTCGAATGGGGGACGGGCTTCTACATCAACCCGGTCCCTCCGGAGACCGCCGCCGGCTTCCTGCGGTCCTGAGAAAACGAATAGAGCTAGAGGTTCGGGAGCTTCTGGTAAAGGCGGAGGTATTCGCGGGCCGACTTTTCCCAGGAGAAATCATAAGCCATGGCCTTCTGGATGAGCTGCCGCCAGCGGCCTTTCTGCCGATAAACAGAGATCGCCTTCCGGAAAGAGGAGAGCAAAGCGGTGGCCGAATAGTCCTCGAACTTGAACCCGTTCCCGGTCCCCTGGGCGGAATCATATTCCTGGATAGTATCGTCCAGCCCGCCGGTCGCCCTGACCACCGGGACCGTGCCATAGCGGAGGCTGTACATCTGGGCCAGACCGCAGGGCTCGTAACGGGAGGGGATGAGGAACATGTCGCTGCCCGCGTAAATCTTATGGGAAAGCGACTCATCGAAAGCGATCCGCAGCCCGAACGACCGGGGATGCTTTTTCTGGGCTGCGCTCAGCAACTTCTGGAAAACCTCTTCACCAGTGCCCAGGATGACCAGGGCCGCTCCCAGCTTGAAAATCCCTTCCAGGGCCTCATTGAGGATGTCGAATCCTTTCTGACCGGCCAGGCGGGAAACCATCCCTACGACAGGGGTATCTTCGGAGACTCCTTGAAGTGAGAACGCCTGGAGCAGGTCTCTCCGGCACTGCTTCTTGCCGTCCAGGTAGGTCGGATCAAAAGGCCGGGCGATGAACTTATCCGTGGCGGGATTCCAGTCGGCGTAATCGGCGCCGTTGAGGATGCCGAAAAGACGGTCCCGGCGCTTCCGCAAGAGGCCGTCGAGACGATGGCCGAACTCCGGTGTCTGGATCTCCTGGCTGTAGCGCCGGCTGACCGTGTTGATGGCCGTCGCATAGAGGATCCCCCCTTTGAGATAATTGACCTGGCCGTAAAACTCCAGGTCCCCTATGTTGAAGAGCGAAACCGGCAGGCCGATGCAGCCGAGGATGTCCTTTTCGAACAGGCCCTGGTAGGCCAGGTTATGGATGGTGAGGAGCGACCGGGTGTGGGTGAAGAAAGGATCATCCGGGTAGACGAACCTGAGCAAGGCCAGGGCGATGGCCGCCTGCCAGTCATGCGCGTGGACGACGTCGGGACGGAAACCCAGGTGTTTGACCGTTTCCAGAGCCGCCTTAGAAAAAAACGCGAAGCGTTCGCCGTTATCAGGATAGTCACCCTGCGGATTCCCGTAGAGATAGTCGCGGTCAAAGTACTCGTCCTTCTCCACCAAGAGGAAGCTGGCCGACCCTTCTTCCCGTCCCCAGACGGAAAAGCTTTCCCTCTTCCCGGACCAATCCATCTTTAGGTTTACGGCAACCCGACGGAGGGACAAACCCTTCTTCCTCGTCTCCCGGTAGAGGGGCAAGATCACCATGCTCTCGACACCCAGCGGGCCGAGGAACTTGGGCAGGGCTCCGGCTACATCGGCCAGTCCGCCTGTCTTGGCGAAAGGAACAACTTCGGAAGCTAAGATGACGACTTTCATGATTCCATATTATAGCACACGCTCGCCGGCTCGGCAGCGCTTATTCGAACGCCGCGACTTGAAAAATATGCAGAGAGAAATATGATAGGAACAGGTTTCCCTGGAAAAGACCATGCCCCAGCGACCAACTTCTGCTGAACCGCGGCCGAAGCCGGCAGGGAAGCGCGCATCATCCAGAAGCACCGTCTGGCCTTCGACCATCCGATCAATATCTACCATCCGGAGAGCGAGTACCTGAAAAGTCTTCTTCTTTATGTGGAATGATGAGTCGAAGCCGCTGCACTTTTTTCGATTCTGCAGGAATCAGAACCAGGCAAGAATTGAACCTTTTAGGCTGAATATACGTAGAATGAGGTGATGATAATGGAGTCTGTCTTTGCCTTGAGACGGATATTTCGGACGACCTTGATCATCAATGGGGCCCTTATCGCCGGGCTGTTCCTGGATGTGCTCATCGTCGAACTCGTCAAGTCCCAGTTCAAGCCGTTTGCGGGTTTTCTTCCCGGGCTCCAGCTGCAGATCCTGCGCTACGTTTTCTACGGCGCGGCGGTCGGGGCCGTCGTGCTCGTCCGCATCTCCGCCAAGGCGCTGACCAGAGCGGCCCCGGGAGGGGACGTTCAACATTCCGGACAACGGCTGAGCCGGGCGGCTATCGTCACGGCGACGCTGGCGGAGCTTCCGGCCGTCCTCGGGTTCGTCCTCTTTCTTCTGGCCGGCTCCTCACGGGATTTCTACTCTCTTTTGTTCGTCTCTCTTTTTCTCGAATTCATGTATTTCCCCCGGTTCCAGGTCTGGCAGGACCTCATCCGGGAGAAGTCCCCCAAGGAAGGGATTTAGGAGGGCAAAATGGAAAAGAAGACAGCGGCCTGCGGGCTGGCTCTCGGCATTGCTCTGCTCATCGTTCCCCATCTCCAGGCGGCCCAGGAAACGGCGCCGGCAGAGAAGGGAAGTCCCCTCCGTTATGAGATCTGGGCTGAGCTTGACAATGCCGGCAAGGGGCTCCACGGTCGCGAGGAAATCCTCTGGCGCAACGGGACCCAGGAGGATGTCTCCGACATGTGGTTCCATCTCTACTGGAATGCCTTCAAGAACGAGAGGAGCACCATGCTGGAGGAGTCCCGGATGGCAGGCGCACTGCGGAGAAGCACTCAGGAAGACGGCTGGGGCTGGGTCGATATCACCCGCATGGCTCTGGCCGACGGCACCGACCTCAAGCCGACGCTCGAGTTCATGATCCCCGACCAGCCCGCCCATCCCGAAGACCAGACGGTCGCCCGAGTGCTCTTTCCGGTTCCCGTCAGGCCCGGGGAGGAGGTCCGCCTCGAGATCGAGTTCGCCTCGAAAATCCCCCGGACGATCGCGCGCTCGGGGTATTATCAGGATTCCTACTTCATCGGCCAGTGGTTTCCCAAGCCCGGCGTTTACGAAGAAGGCAAAGGATGGAATTGCCACCAGTATCATCTCAACAGCGAATTCTATGCCGATTTCGCCGACTTTGTTGTCCACCTCACCGTTCCCGCGTCCTTTGTCGTCGGCGCCTCGGGGAAACAGAAAAGCGCCGTTTCCTCTCAGGACGGAAAAACAGTGACCTACACGTTCGAGCAGTCGCAGATCCATGACTTCGCCTGGACGGCCGACCCGGATTTCATCAAGGTGGAGAGGGATTTCATCGCCGCCCAGGAGGTCACCGACTTGGAATACGCCGAGCTTAGCGAGAAGCTCGGGCTGTCCCTCGAAAAGCTGAAGCTTCCCGACGTCAAGATGATCCTCCTCATCGAGCCGGAACACAGGAAACAAACGGAACGACATTTCAAAGCCCTGCGCATGGCCCTGAAATATTACGGGCTCTGGTTCGGACCTTATCCTTATGAGACCGTGACCATGGTCGATCCGCCCTTCCGGACGGGAAGCGGGGGGATGGAGTACCCCACCCTGTTCACGGCCGGAACGGGGGTGATCACGGATCAAAAGATCCACTCACCCGAAGGCGTCATTATCCACGAGTTCGGCCACGGATACTGGTACGGCCTGGTGGCCAATAACGAGTTTGAGGAGGCCTGGCTCGACGAGGGCATCAACACGTATTCCACCGGCCGGGTCCAGGGGAAAGCCTACGGCCCGGGGATGGTCCCGACCTCGCTCTTCGGCTGGCCTCTGACCCGGTTCATCAACCTCCCTCGCTACTATGACTACGAGCTCGACCGCCTGGCCGCCATCCTCATCGCCGAGCGTGACCCAATCACGACTTATTCCTGGCAATTCATCGACCGGATGAGCTATGCGATGAACGTTTACCAGCGGGCTTCGACCTGCCTGAACACCCTGGAACGCTACCTGGGAGAAGCGACGATGCTCCGGCTCATGAGGACATTCCAGATGCGCTTCCGCTTCCGACACCCCAGCACCCAGGACTTCATCGACGTTGCCAACGAGATCAGCGGACAGGACCTGACCTGGTTCTTCGAGGAACTCTTCTTCAACACCCATAATTTCGATTACGGCGTGTCGAGCCTGCGGACCTCCGAGAAGGAAGATCTTTATCTCGGCGTCTTCGACGGTGACGGAAAGAAGGAAGAAGTCAAGCAAGAGGATATCGACAAGAGGAGAAAGCAGGATAAGGGAGAGAAGAAGGACCAGAAAATATTTATCACCGACGTCACCGTCCGAAGGTTCGGCGAGGCCCGGATCGGCGGTGAATCCCGGCTCAGGTTGCACGTCGTCTTCGAGGACGGAAACGAAAAGGTGGGACACTGGGATGGCCAAAGCCGTTGGAAAAAGTTCCGGTTTGAAACCTCATCCAAGGCGAAGTTCGCCGAGATCGATCCGGACCTTGTCTGGCTCATCGATTCCAACATCTCCAACAACAGCCTGAAAGTGAAGCCGGGCAAGGGCGGCGTCATCCGGCTGGCCTCACGTCTGCTCTTCTGGGCCCAGAACTATCTTCATTATCTCAGCGCCTTGAGCTAGGAGAAAGACCATGGGTATCATCAAGCTTTTCGGCCAGGGTTTCGGTACGGCCGCGCGAAAGGGGAGAATGTTGGCCCTGCTGTGGTTCGTCTACTTCCTCTTCGCTCTCCTCGTCGTGGCGCCCTTCTATTTCCTCCTGGAGAGCCAGTTTTCCCGCTCGCTCCTGGGGGAGAAACTCTTCGCTGGAGTTGACCTGCTCTGGCTTGGAGACCTCGTCTATAATTTCCAGGATATCCCGCCTCTGCTCGGCGGCTGTATGATCGGGATTTCCATCCTGTTTCTGCTGCTCCTGGTCTTTCTCAACGGAGGGATCATCCGCCGGATCACGGCCGCCGAAGAGAGGTTTACCCTGGGGAACTTCTTCGGGGACTGCGGCCGATATTTCGGGCGGCTCTTCCGCGTCTTTCTTATCTCTCTTGTCGGCTATCTGCTTATCTTCGGCATCCTCGGACGTTTCATCTCCATCCCCTTCCGGATCTGGTCAAAGGGAGCGTCCACGCAATGGACAACTCTTGCCTCCTCTTCTCTCCGTCTGATCGTCCTCCTGCTTCTCTTTTCGATCGTCAAGATGTTCTTCGACTATGTCAAAGTCACTCTCGTCGTGGAGGATAGCCGAAAGACCGTCCGGGCGACGCTCCGGAATTTCGGGTTTCTGGGGAGGCGTTTTTTCAAGGCCTGGGCTCTCTTCCTGCTTGTCGGCCTGCTCTTCGTCGTTTCGACCATCGTCTACTTGGCCGTAGCCAAGGCCCTCCCCAAAACGGGAGTCGGGCCGCCTCTCCTTTTCTTATGGCAGCAGGCTTACATCCTGGTGAGACTCTGGATAGGCATCCT
>DATKXS010000136.1:0-8288 GCA_035528895.1 Candidatus Desulfaltia sp. | reverse complement strand
TCTTCAGACAAGGCGAGGGGTAGCGGCATGAGAAACCCGTATGAGGAGTGAGCGGGCATGGTTTCTCGACCCGAGGGAGAGAAGAGTGAACGACGAATCGAGCCCGTTTTCCGCGCTGGGAGAAAACGGGCGCGGTTTCGAAGCCATTGTTCCGAGCCTTGCTTGCAAAATATTTCAATTCTGCTATATTAATTCTTCGTCTTTTCTATAAGAATTGGCATCTTTCTTGCATATGATTTACGGAAATTGAGAACGCGTTTTCCGGAGGAGGAACAATGAACGCGAAAAGAATCATCGCCCCCGTTCTTCTCATCGCCCTGTCGGTCAGCCTGTTGACCGGGCTGAGCTCTGCGGCTCAGAAGGCCAAACAGGAAGAAAAGGTCTTCATCCCCAAGGAAGTGAAAGCGGATATCCAGGAAGGCCTGGCTTCCCGGCAGGGCCGACAGGATATTCCATTCACCATTTTCCACAAGCTCTACCTTCCCGCCCGGGAGAATTTTCATATCGTCTTCTTCATGAACATCAAGAACTCCGACCTCGGCTACGCGCCGGTCGCGGCCGCCCCGGCTGAAATGAAGGCCGGCCAGAAAGGCCCCCAGGAGACTCCCGTCCAGGAAGCCCCCGCGGAGCTCCAGGCCAGTTTCAATGTCTTTCTGCAGTTCAACCGTCTGGATAAAAACGGCGTGCCCGAGGTCTTTAGAGAGGCTTACGTCCCGACCACCATCCGAGTGCCGGCCGCCGGATTTGATGCGGAAAAAGAGGATGTTTACAGTGTCGGCTATCCTCTTCCCGCCGGAGATTACGTCGTCGCCATTGCCCTGACTTCTCTCGACATGCAGAAGGTCGGGATTGCCTATCACGAATTCACCCTTCCGGACACCACCAAGATCAGTAAGACGCTGGAGACAACTCCCATCTTCTTCGCCAAACAAATAGACCAGATGGAAGCCGCAGAGCAGCAGACTGTTTTCCACACGGGTTGTTTCACCTACGCCATACTTAAAGTTGTCCCCAACCTTGACAGAGTCTTCTCGGTGGGTGAAAACCTGGACATCTTTTTCTTCATCTTCGGCGCCAAGCCCAATTCATCTCAACAGTATGACATCGAGATCGATTTCGAGGTCAAGAAGGGAGAGGAGATGCAGATCAAGTTCTCTCCCCAAACTTACCCCACTCCCATGATCAGCCAACCCTTGCCCATGAAACAGACGGTCAAGATCAAGACGGGGGAGGAAGAGCGGATCGAACAGCGCGACCTGCCGGCCGGCAATTACACCCTCGTGATCACGTTGCTCGACAAGGTTTCCCAGAATACGGCGGTCAAGACCATCGACTTCGAGGTGAAGTAGGGACGGATTTTCCGGCGGGCCCGGCTTGATCCAGGGGACCTATTTCTTGAGATAATCCAGGAGTTGTCTGGCCACGCCGGCCTTCTCGTGTCCGGGCGCCAGTTCGAGAAACTTTTCCAGGTTATCCACCGCCTCCTTGGTCTTGTTCTGCTTGATGTATAGCGTCCCGAGCTGGTAATAGGCGTCCGCAAAGTCCGGCTTGAGAGCGATGCACCGGGAGAACGATTCCAGCGCCGCTTCGCCCTCCCCCGTGCTGACCTCACAGAGACCGAGGTTGTAGAAGACGTCCGGGTCATCGGCGCTCATCTCCAGCACCTTCCGGTAGAGCGTTTTCGCTTCTTCATAGTTCCCGGCCTTGGCCAGGCTCTCGGCCAGCTCTTTGTTCACGCTGTAGGCGCTGGGGTTGAGATCCAGAGCCCGGGCAAAGGCCGTCCTCGCCTCTTCGGCCTTTTCCATTTTCTTGTAGGCCAGGCCGAGATTGAAATAGTAAGCCCACTGGTTCTGGCTGAGTTGGATCGCTTCTTCATAGGAAGCCACGGCTTCGGGGAATTTGTTTTCGCTATAGAGCTTGTTCCCCTTGAGGAAGAGCTTGTCCGATTCCGACATCGTCCGCTCCGCTTCTGCGGCGGCCGTCTCCAGCTTGACTTCGAACTTGGACGCTTCGGCGATGCTGACCTTGACCTCGACCGCCCGCGGCGCGAATCCCGCCTTCTTGAAGTTGATCACATAGAAACCCGGCATGAGGCCGATCTGGGTGAACCGGCCTTCCTGGTCGGTCTTCAGGTCGAGCCTTTGCGTCGCCTGTTTTGTCGAGACGATCGTCACCTCCACTTTTTCCAGGGGATTTCCGGCGTCATCCGTGACTTTCCCTTCGATCCGGCCTTGAAATTGGGCGCGGCCGGAAGCCGCGATCAACAGGACGGCGAACACAAAGACCATCTTTCTTAACGCCATCTGGGCACTTCTTTCTTTCCGATAGAATTTATAGCAAAATCTATGCCCAAAGGACAAAATGGGGGCGGTCCTATTTTTTCCACCCTCTCCCTTCACCCTCTCCCATCAGAGGCTGTGTCGCAATTGTGACACAGTCTCTCAAGGGAGAGGGATTTTTAAATGGGGCATTCCTCGTTTTTCCTGTCTCCGTTTTTCCGCTCAGAGGAGTGGAGGCTCTTTGATCGCCCCCCGGGCTTTTTCGGCCAGCGCCTTGACGGCCGGCTGATCGGGATCGATCTCGAGCGACCTCTGGAAAAGAGACAGCGCCTGGTCGGTCCGGCCCAGGTTGAGATGGCACTCCCCGGCCAGGTTAAGGACGCTCAGTTCGGTCGCCTCGGCATCGGCCGGCTTGATGTCGATGAGGACCGTTGAGCTCTCCGGAAGGCTCATTTCGCCGCTCCCGTGGACCTGAAAATAAGCGCCCATCTCCGATTGAGGCGGGAAGGCCGTATTCGATCGCTCCCTGGTAATACCAGAGCTCCACCGGCCAGACCTGGGAAAACGTGGTGAAGAACTGTCTCTCCAGGGGCTTCCCGAGGAGAAGATAGAAATATCCCCTCTCCGTCTGGCTGCCGCGCTTCGATGATTCCCGGCCGAAATTCTGATCGGCGAAGCGGACCCTCTCCATATATTCCTTGTAGAACTCGTTTTCCGCGGTATCAGGGTAGGGATCACGCTGGCGCCAGAAGAAGCGGATGAATTTGTCCCGGTCGGCGTCGGTCCGGAGCCGGCCGAAGACCTCCCGTTCCGCTTTGGTGATGATGGGCGAGACATCTTCGAGCCACTCGCGGTAGCGGGGAGGGAGCCCGCTCTGAGAATAAAAAGGCAGGGCGGACAGCAGGATGAAAATCGCCGGGAGAATCATTTTCTTCATCAGCATCTTCACGTCTTCAAATTAGCACAAGGTCGTTTTCGTTTCAAATTCTCCTCCAGATCTTGACTTTGATACCTGTCTTTCTATATATTGCCGGTTTCATTTCCAAGATGGATTTCGAAAGGAAAAGTCAAAGCTTTCCATAAAGTCATTAAATCGCCTGATATTTCAAATGAACATGAGAAGAGATGATTTTACGTCGTCGTGTAAAGAAACTTTACCGGTGGGGCACAAGATTTTTTATCCCCGGGAAAAAGCGGGGGTCTCGCCAGAACTTTATGCTGGGGGGAACATCAAGAGAAGAGCGGAGACCGTTTCACAAAGATAAGGGGGTATTCATGAAGAAGCGGATACTATTTGCCTTTCTCGCCTTTGTTCTCGTCTTTCCTTCCCGTGCCTTGTCTCAATCCAGAGAAACCGGAGCCATTCTCGGCTCAGTCACCGACGGGCAAGGGGCCTCCCTTCCCGGCGTGACTGTCACTGTTTCCAGCCCCAATCTGATGGGCACCCGCTCTATGGTCACAGATGCCGAGGGAAATTACCGATTTCCCGCGCTTCCTCCGGGAAACTACACGGTCAAGGCAGAGCTGGACGGCTTCAAGACGGTCGTCCGTGAAAACGTCCGGCTGACCACGACCGTCCGGCTGGCCGTCGACTTCATCCTGGAGCAGGCGGCCGTCCAGGAAGAGGTGACCGTCGTCGCCCAGGCGCCCACGATCGATGTCAAATCGACCGAATCCGCCTCGGTCACTCTCTCCAACGAGATCCTGCGGAACATCCCCTACAGCCAGTTTACCGCAGATATCGTCCAGCTGGCCCCGGGTGTCACCACCGACGACGTGGCCTATGGAGCCTCGTCGAGCACCGGGATCGCCTACACCATGGACGGCGTCAACGTCGCCGACCCGGAAGCCGGCTCCGCCTGGGTCTTCCTGGACCACAACATCATCGAGGAAGCCAAGGTCATGGGCATCGGACTGCCGGCGGAATACGGAAATTTCACCGGGGTCATATTCAACATCATCACCAAGTCCGGCGGCAATAACTTCTCGGGACACTTTGAGGTGGACTACCAGGGCAAGTCGAAGTTCTTCGTGAATGATAACAATGATGCTTATATCCGGGATTTCCCGGAGCTGACCGCACCAATGACTGAACTCATGGATTTCAGCGGCCATCTCGGCGGCCCGATCAAAAAGGACAAGCTCTGGTTCTATGTCGGCCTCCAGTACTACCGCTCAAAAGATTTCCCGACGGGCTTTGCCGAGGCACAAGACTACAAGCAGCCGCACTCCTTCTTCAAGTTGACCTCGCAGATCTCCCCGAGCACGAACCTGATGGCATCCGTCCAGGTCGACACCTATAACGGGATCAACCGATCTCCCTTCGGGTTCAACCACACTCAACTCAGCCCGGATACCACTCTGACCCAAACGTCGCCCGAAGTCGTCGGCAACTTCAACCTGACGAGCATTATCAGCTCCAAGTCCTTCTTCGACATCAAGGGCGCCTTCTTCTGGGGCTACTATTACCTCGATCCCGAGAACGGCATGGACATCCCCGCCCACTTTCTCGAGGATCAGAACAAGTGGGTCGGTAACGCTTACCATTTCGGCTATTACGACCGCAGCCGTTTCCAGGTCAACGCCAGCTACACCCATTACACCGAGGATTTCATCGCCGGGGACCACGACTTCAAGTTCGGCGTCGAAGCGGAGCGCTCCTGGGTGAGGAACCGCTTCGGGTATACCGGCCCCAACTACACCTATTATTACGACCATGCCCAGGGAGAGCCTTATCTCGCCTATCAGTACGAGGGCTATGACCTCAACACCTACTACACCCGCCTGGAAGGCTTCGTCCAGGATTCCTGGCAGATCACCCCGCGGCTGAACGTCAACGCCGGCCTGCGCCTCAGCCAGAACTGGGGCACGGTCAAGGACGTAGACGGTGTCGTTTACAACACCTTCCGCCTGGCCCCTCGTATCGGTTTCACTTTCGACGTCTTCGGCGACAAGACAACGGTCCTCAAGGCCCACTACGGCCAGTTCACCGAGGCCATGCTTTCCAGCTACCACGACCGGATGAACCCCGCCGCGGCGGTCAGCGATTGGGTCGCCTACTACTGGGATGGCGAGCAATACGTCGAAGATTACCGGATCGTCTTCGAAAACCTCTACAAGATCAGCGACGACATCAAGCACCCCTACATGAACCAGTACGTGGTTTCCCTGGAGAGGGAACTATTCAAGGACGCCTCGGTCAGCGTTTCCTACATCAACCGAAACTGGAAGAATATCATCGGACAGAACGACTTGCTGGCCGACTACAACCCGGTTGAAGTTTATGTTTCCGGTTTGAACAAGACCTTCACGATCTACGAGCGGACAGAGGAGACCACGGGTACGTACGAGTACATCATCGACAACATCGAGAAGGGCCAGCCGTGGATCTCTCTCGACCCCTACCGGAAATACTGGGGCCTGGAATTGCTCTTCAACAAGCGCTTCTCGAACAGGTGGCAGCTGCTCCTCTCTTACGTCTACTCCAAGGCCTACGGGACGATCGACAACGGGTTCGCCGACGATATCGGCTACGGCGACCGGGATGGGCTGAAGACCGCCGACCCTAACTTCTGGATCAACGCCGACGGCAACTCCACCAGCGACCCCACCCACATGCTGAAGGTCCAGGGGACTTACATCCTGCCGTTCGACATCAGCTTCAACGCCTACTTCCGGGCCATCACCGGCAACGCCTGGACCACCCGGTACAGGACTTCCTACTACAACCAGGGACGGGTGTCCTTCTTTACCGAACAGCGGGGGGCCAACCACTATCCGGTGCTGAGCCTCCTCGACCTCCGGCTGGAGAAGATCTTCACTCTGGCCCAGAATTACCGGCTCGGGGTGATCTTCGACATCTTCAACGTCTTCAACAAAGACACGATCACGGACTGGGGGACAAGGATCAGCTACGACTGGATCCCGGGGGATTATCCCTCGACCAGCGGACACGAACTCTACGGCATCACCCAGCCACGGCAGTACAGACTCGGCATCCGGCTGATGTTCTAACGGAAGCACCTGCAGCCGCCCCGGGGGACGGTTCCGGACCGGAATCGTCCCCCTTTTTTTCGTGCCGCTCCCGCCGACATCTATAGCCGATTGGGGAACCCGGGGCGTGCCTCCGAGTACACCCGCAAGGGCCAGGAACTCGCCCGCGGCAAATAACCCCGCCACTCCAGTCGACATCCCACAATTAAATTCATAGGAAGCATTTTTAAATACATAATCTTCATGAAGGCGCAGGAGGCCGACCTAAAGCCCCCGTAGCGGAAGGGGGACCCGTCGGCTTATCCGACGGGGGGAACCGACGGGACTGGTTCCCCGGGGTGCGGGGGCAGAGGGCGGCCTCCTGCGCCGAATGGGATTGCCTTAACGGAAATGCTTCCGAATTCAAAAATCACCCTTGCATTCTCTTTCCCCATTCATTACACTCAACCCTTCTTCATCATGCGATTTATCGCCGACCTTCACATACATTCCAAGTTCAGCCGGGCCACGTCGCGCGATATGACCCTGGATAACATCGCCCACTGGGCTAAGATCAAAGGCATCTCACTCGTCGCCAGCAGCGATTTCACCCATCCGGAGTGGTTCTTCCTGATCAAGGAGAAATTGGAGCCGGAGGGAAACGGATTCTTCCGCTTGAAAAGCATCCTTCCCCCCGCCAACGGCTATCTCAAGGGGATGTCTTGCCGGCCGGATGAGGTCCATTTCGTGCTCTCCACCGAGATCAGTTTCATCTATTCAAAGAAGGGCCGGGTCCGGAAGGTCCATCTGTTGCTTCTGGCTCCGGACTTCGAATCCGTCGAGAAGATCAACAACCGGCTCTCCGGTCTGGGCAACCTGCGCTCGGACGGCCGCCCCATCCTCGGCCTGGACGCCAAACATTTCGTCCGCATCGTCGCCGAGCTTTGCCCCCGCTGTGTCGTCATTCCTTCCCACATCTGGACGCCTTGGTTCTCGCTCTTCGGTTCCAACTCGGGATTCGACACGATCGAGGAATGCTTCGAGGAGATGACGCCGTTCATCTTCGCCCTGGAAACAGGGCTGTCTTCCGACCCGCCGATGAACTGGCGGCTCTCCGCCCTCGATAAATACGCCCTCGTCTCCAACTCGGATGCCCACTCTCCCTCCCGGCTGGGCCGCGAGGCCAACGTCTTCGACACCGACTTCAGCTTCCGGGGGTTGGTCGGGGCCCTGCGGAGCCGGGATCCCGACAAGTTCCTTAACACCGTCGAGTTCTTCCCGGAAGAGGGGAAATACCACTATGACGGCCACCGCAAATGCGGCGTGCTTTTATCTCCAAAGGAGTCCCTCCTCCACAAGGGCCTCTGCCCCAAGTGCGGGAAGAAGCTGACCATCGGAGTCATGCACCGGATCGAGGAACTGGCGGACCGGGAGGAAGGGACGCGGCCGCCGTTCAAGATCCCTTACCAGAGCCTCATCCCGCTGAATGAAATCATCGCCGAAGCCATCGAGAAGACCGCCGAGTGCCAGAGTGTCTGGGATATCTACTTCCGGCTGGTTCGAGAGTTCGGCGACGAGCACAGTGTTTTAGCCGAGATTCCTATTCCGGAACTTGTCCGATTTCAGCCGGAACGCATCGGCCAGGGGATCGACCGGATGAGGAGGTGCGCGGTCAAGATCGTGCCCGGTCACGACGGTGACTACGGCAAGATCAGCCTTTTCGAGGAGGAACTGCCCGAGCAGAAGTCCGGCGGCCAACTCACCCTATTTTGATCCCACGCTGACGATCCTAAGCCCGCGCCTCCCTTTCCTTGACAATCCTCCGCCTAAAACCTATATTAGGTTTAACTGGAGTTCTGGCGATGGAAATACAGATGAAGATCAAAGGGCTGGTCATCGATCCGATCTCCAAGATGCCGATCGTCGTCCTGGAGGACCCCCAGACTGACCGCATCCTGCCCATTTGGATCGGAGTCTTCGAGGCCAATGCCATCGCCCTGACCATCGAAAACATCCCCACTCCACGGCCGATGACCC
>DATKXS010000135.1:0-38097 GCA_035528895.1 Candidatus Desulfaltia sp. | reverse complement strand
TCTTCAGACAAGGCGAGGGGTAGCGGCATGAGAAACCCGTATGAGGAGTGAGCGGGCATGGTTTCTCGACCCGAGGGAGAGAAGAGTGAACGACGAATCGAGCCCGTTTTCCGCGCTGGGAGAAAACGGGCGCGGTTTCGATGCCACTACCCCGAGCCTCAACGGCGTTAAGAACCTGAGCGGGAGCGCTGACATTCCTAAATTGCCCATCACATGATTGGAGATAGTTGCAGATGAAGCCGAGCATTTGCCTTAACGGCAGAAAATGCTTTATTATAGAAAATTGTTCCGGCTGTCATCTGAGGAGCGATTACCAAGAGAAAGGAGAAGTCATGAGAAAAATCATCATCCCGGCAATGGGTTTCGCCTTCCTCGCGATCCTTCTCCTCGGCCTGTATTCCCAGCAGGCCGTCAAGGCCGGGGACGCCGCCCTCGGCACCCGAAAGTACGACGACTTCCAGACACCCAAGTTCTGCGGCACCTCCTGCCACACCGACATCTACCAGCAGTGGACGCAGGCCATGATGTCCCAGGCCTATACCCACCATTGGGACGAGATCGAATACTTCAAGCTGGCCGTTCCTCACGCCGAGAAGGACGAGATGGTAGCCGGCGTCAAGGCGGGCTGCAACGGCTGCCATGCGCCGATCGCCTTCCTGGCCGGCGACGTCCCGCCTCCCCTTCCCTCGGCCAACAGCCGGGCCAACGAATCGGTCTCCTGCGACGTTTGCCACACGATCACCGGGTTCGAAGGGGACACTCCATATAATTTCAACTGGATCTCGGAGCCCGGAAAGACAAAATACGGGCCCCGTGAGGGCAAAAATTCCCCCGAGCACAACCTGATGAAGTCCGAGTTCCTGGGTAAGGCAGAGTTCTGCGGCACCTGCCACAACGAGAAAAGCCCCTACGGCGCCTGGGTCAAGGCTACGCATCTCGAGTGGAAAGAAGGCCCCTACGCGGCCCAAGGCGTCAAATGTCACGACTGCCACATGACCTATGCCGAAGGGAAGACGGCCGCCATGGGCAACATCTACCCGGACGCCCGTCAGCATCTCTTCCACGGCGCCCATGATCCCGGCAAGGTCAGGGGGACGATCGAGCTCCGGATCCATCCCGACATCCGCGAGGCTGAGCCCGGGGAAAAGGTCAAGTTCACCGTCGCCCTTTTCAACCAGAAGACCGGCCACAAGTTTCCGACAGGGTCCGTCGAGGACAGGATCGTCTGGATGCACGTCGAAGCCTTAGACTCCAAGGGGAAAACCTACCATCTCCCGGTGGACAAGAAGGGCTTTGCCGGCGAGGAATACACCATTAGCGCCGACGTCCTGGCCTATCAGGATATGGGCATCGCCCTCGGTGATCCGAATTTCCCCGGCGTCCAACGGGACGGTATTCCCGTCGGGGACCGCATCTTCCGGATGGCCTATTTCGACCCCCAGGGCCGGATGACCATCCAGCAATGGAACACCAAGTCTTTCGGCACCGATTACCGGATCGGCCCGCGCGAGACCAAGCTCGAGACCTGCACCTTCACGCTGCCCTTTGACATCGCACCCGGGCCTCTCAAAGTGACGGCTGTCCTGAACTACCAGAAACTGGTCAAACCGGTGGCCGACTTCCTGGGTGTCCCGCCGGACGAGGCCGAGATCATCAAGGTCAACGAGCACTCGACCACGATCACCGTCCTGCAGTGAGGTTAAGAATGAAAAAGACAACCCTTGTTTTCGTCGGCATCCTGATGCTGATTCAGGCAACGGCGGTCGAACTGCAGGCCATCCCGGCCTTCGCCCGCAAGTACCAGATGACCTGCAAGACCTGCCACTCGCCTTTTCCTAAACTAAAGCCGTACGGCAACGAGTTCGCCGCCAACGGGTTCGTCATCAAGGACAAGGACGCGCCCCGCTATTTTGTCGACACGGGCGACGACTTTCTCTCCCTGCTCCGCGATGTCCCCTTTGCCCTCCGCCTGGAAGGATTTTTCGCCTATAATAACTCTGATTCCAAACAATGGGATTTCACCTCTCCCTACCTATTGAAATTCCTCTCCGGCGGGGAAATCACCAAGAACATTTCCTATTTCTTCTATTTCTTCTTTTCCGAGCAGGGCGAGGTCGCCGGCATCGAGGATGCCTTCGTTATGTTCAACGACATCTTCGGTTCCGACCTGGACTTCTACATCGGTCAGTTCCAGGTCTCCGACCCGCTCTTCAAGAGGGAGATTCGGCTGACCTTCGAGAACTATCAGATCTACTCCACTAAAGTGGGGGAATCGAAAGTCGACTTGACCTACGACCGCGGTGTCATGTTGACCTACGGCTTCCCCAGCGGCACGGATTTCACCATCGAGGTCCTTAACGGAACGGGGATCGGCGAAGCCAACGTCTTCCGTAACTTCGACAACGACAAGTACAAAAATTTCGTTTTCCGGGTCTCCCAGGATCTCGGCGACTATTTCCGAGTTGGTGGTCTCTCCTATCTGGGAAAGGAAGAGCAGGAAGGGATCGGCAATTCTCTGTGGATGCTGGGCGCGGATGCGACCATCACCGCCAAGCCGTTCGAGCTGAACCTCCAGTATGTTGAGCGTCGGGATGACAATCCTTTCTTCATCGCCGATTTCAACGAGCCCACCAAGACGAGGGGCGGGTTTGGCGAACTTATCTACCTTCCTAAAGGGGACGACAGCAAGTGGTATCTGGCGGGGCTCTATAACTGGGTCAATTCCCAGATCGATGAGCTCGATTATTCGTCGGCCACGGTCCACTACGGCCGCCTGCTCCGCCGGAACATCCGGGCGACGGCCGAGCTCACCTACGTCTTCGACAGCATCTACAAGGACCATGCCCGCTTGGCCTTCGGCCTGGTGACCGCGTTCTAAAAAGGCTCGGGGCAGTGACATCGAAACCGCGCCCGTTTTCTCCCAGCGCCTTTTTGGGGGGAGAAAGCTGCGCTTTCCCCCCTCCAACGCTCGCTTCGCTCTCTGCCCCCCTTCTCGGACTTCGTCCTGCGACCAAGGGAGCCATCCCCCTTGGTACCCCCGCTGCTTTGCTCCGCAAATCAGCAAAACGGGCTCGATCCACTTTCTTCTTTTCACCAAGGCTCGGGATGTATGCTGAGAAGTCCGTATGAGCGACGAGCGGGCAGGGTTCCGCGAAGCGGAGAGCGAGCCGAGGAAATAAGCGAATTTCCCTCGCCGGGGGAAATTCGCGGGCCTTCGAGCCTATACCCCGAGCCTCAACGGCGTTAAAAACCTGATTGGGAGCAAAGCCATTCCCGATATGCCCCCACTCAGGATAGGCTGCTGACCTTTTTCCGGATGTCCCGGTATCTGGGATTCCAGTCCTTGATCCTCTGAAATACGTCCAGGGCCTTGAGCCTGTCCCCATTGTCCTCATAGAGAGAGGCCAGTTCATAGAGAAGCGCGAAGTGCTCGGCCGAACCGTCCTTCACCAACTCGATGCTCTTTTCCAGCCACTTCTGCGCTTCGGCGAAATTGTTGTTCTGTTTGTAAGCTTTGCTGATGATGCTGTAGCAATCCAATGCCCTCGCCGGGTCTTCCGAGGCCAGCAGGAACTCCTCGATGGCCTCCTCGATCAGACCTTGTTCCAGGTAGGCCAGGCCGAGATTGAAGCGGGTTTCGTAATCCTTGGTATCGATCTTCTTCCGCACTTGGTCCCGGAACTCGCTGACGATCTCGGTCAACTCCTTCTCCAGGATGGAGATATCGCCGCGGAGCTGCTGAGCGAAGACCCCTTGGAGCATCTCGATCTCATCATGGACCTTCTGGTCGAGGTCATAATATTTCTTCTCCTCGGTTTGGTCGGCGGGAAGAGGGAGTATCTCCGTATCGGCGAAGATATCGGCCGAGGTGACCCGCTTCTCGGGACTTTCCTCATCCTGGAGGAGCGAGAGGAACGTTTTGGCCAGGTCGGGTGTCGCTTCGATCTTGGCCTCGATGTCCTGGACCTTGCCGACGCGGGCCTGGATGTCTTCGGTCCTGATCCCGGTCTTGACCCCATCGAGGGCGGCGATTTTCTCTTCGATCTTGGGCCAGCGGGGAAAGCGGATGTTCAGGTTCTCCAGGATGCGACGGGCGTTCCGGACCAGGCCCTGGCTGACATAGAGGTCCACCCTCGCCAGGAGCAGGTCGACATCCTCCTCCTCCGCTTCGATGGCCGATAGCGTATCGGCTTCCCCGGTCTTTTCATCGACGAAGCCGAGTTCTTTCCTCAGGTTTCGGTATTCGCGGATGAGATCCTTGTCCCTGGGGCGGAGCTCGAGGAGCTCGGCCAGGGCGACGAACATCTTTTCGGTCAGTCCTTTTCTCCGAGCCTCCTCTAAGATGACCCGGTTGACGACTTCGAGGTGTGTTTTGTGGTTCTTGGCCTTGTAGATCGCGGCCAGTTTTTCCAGGGCCGGCAGGCAGAGATTCTCGGCGCTGAGGACGATCCCGATCAGCCCGACGGCCTTGTCCTCTTTCTGTTTCTTGATCAGGCTGGCGATCAGGGGCTCGAAGAGATCGAAGGCCTTCTCCGCCCTGTCCTGGATGGCATAGACCTTTCCCAGCTTGATCCGGGCTCTGGTCTCAAGGGGATGTTCGGAGACAATCCGGGTGAAGATGTCTTCGGCTCTATCGAGTTGCCGTTCTTCAAGATAGAGCGATCCCAAAAGACTCTGGAAGTGGACGTTGCCCGGATCCTTTTCCAGGATCTCAGCGACGAGCTCGATGGCGTACTTGCGCCGGTTGCTCTTCTTCAGGATCTCGACCAGATTCGACATCGTCCCCTGGTCGTCTGCCTTGAGCCAGCGGGCCTGCTCGACGACCTTCTCGGCCTCCCCGAGTTCGTCCCGGCCAAGGTGCAGGACGGCGGCGTCGTTGAGCTGCCCGACGGCCTCTTCGATGAACCCTTCCTGGCGGAAGAGCTCGGCCAGGGTGAGCTTATAGGCGATGTTATCACGCTCGAGCTTGATCAACTTGTCATAGAGAAACATGAGTTCTTTGATCCGTTTCTCACGGCGCAACTTCTGCTCCGCTTTGAGATACTCCCGCCGGGCCTCGGCCGTGAAACCCTGGGAGCTGAACAGGTCGCCCATGCGGACGATGGTGATCACGTTCTCGGGATCGATCTTGTTGATCTTCTTATAGATGGCCAGAGCCTGGGAGTGAAAGCCCTTGGATTCGTAATGGCCGGCGATGGCCTGAAAAGACTTAACGGCTTCGGGAATTCGACCCAACTGGACATAAAGATCTCCGATGATATTGTAGCTGCTGACATCAGGCGCTTCGCCGGCCAGGAGCTTGCTGTATTCGGCGATGGCCTCCTCGATATGGCCGGCTTTAACCTGCCGCTCGGCCAGCTCGAGCGTTTTGCTCTTGTCGGACTTTTCTTTCATTTCCAGCCGGCCTTCCCCTCGAGATTAAAGGTCCGGCGATGAAGCGAGGTCGGCCCTTTTTCCCTCAAGGCCCGATAGTGTGCTCTCGTCCCATAGCCCTTGTTCCTGGCAAGATGATAGCCGCCGAATAAATCCTCCAGCCGTTGCATCATCTCGTCACGGACCACTTTGGCCATAATCGAAGCGGCCGCCACGGACAGACTCTTGCGGTCCCCTCCGGTGATGCCGAGATGGGGGCAACCAAAGCTGGATTCACGGTGTTTGAAGCCGTCGATCAACAGAAAATCCGGCCGCAACTCCAGATTCTCAACGGCCCGCTTCATCGCCTCCAGGGATGCCCAATAGATGTTCTTTTCGTCGATCTCTCGGCTGGTCGCCAGCCCCACCCCCACTGAGTCCGCCTCGGCCAGGATGGAACGGGCCAGCTCTTTCCTTTTCAACGGCGAGAGGATTTTGGAATCGTCGACATCTCTCAGCCACCCCTTGACCGGACGGGACATCCAGCGGGAAGGAAGGACTACGGCCGCGGCCACCACCGGACCGAAAAGGGCTCCCCGCCCGGCTTCATCGACGCCGGCGATCGTCCGGATAGTCTGACTCAAGACCCTTTTCTCGACCTTGAAATCCGCCATTTCTGCGCTTCAGCAAGAGGACCGACCCGGCGCAGTTGTTTTCCTACCTGAGCTCCTTCAGCTTGGCGGCCTTGCCCTTGAGCTGCCTCAGGTAATAGAGCTTGGCCCTTCTGATCTTCCCCCTCTTGACGACCTCGACCTTCTTGACGGTCTGGGCATGAAGCGGGAAAATCCGTTCCACTCCTACACCGAAGGAAATCTTCCGGACCGTAAACGTCGCCCCCAGGCTTCTTCCCCTCTTGGAGATGACATCTCCTTTAAAAACCTGAATCCTCTCTTTGTCTCCTTCTTTAATGACCACGTGGACCTTGACGGTGTCTCCGACCGCGAACGGCTCCAGGTCCGCTTTCCGTTCCTTTTCCTCGACCACATCAATCAGGCTCATTGTCTTTTCCTTTCTTGGTCATCGACTCCAGAATGACCCGCTTTTCCGGAGTGATTTTCTTCTTGGCAAAAAGGTCGGGCCGGAGCGCCTTGGTCTTTTCCAGGACTTTCCGGCGCCGCCAGTCGCTAATTTTAGCATGATTTCCCGAGAAAAGCACCTGGGGGACCTTGATTCCCCGGAAGTCCCGGGGCCGGGTGAAATGAGGGAAGTCGAGAAGGCCGTCGAAAAACGAGTCCCGGCGGACCGATTCCCCCTTACCGACGACGCCGGGGATGAACCTGGAGACAGCGTCCATCACGACCCAGGCCGCCGGTTCCCCTCCGGTCAAGACATAATCCCCGATGGATATCTCTCCGTCCACGAGATGACGGACGATCCGTTCGTCCACACCTTCGTAACGCCCGCAGATCAAAACGACCTGGGGAACGCGAGAGAGCTTCCGGGCGAGCTCCGAGTCGAATCTGACGCCCTGAGGAGATAGCAAGAAAACGCGGCTCTTCTTATTCTTCCGGATGGATTCGACCGCTTCGAAGATGGGCTCGGCTTTGAGGACCATGCCCTCCCCCCCGCCGAACGGACGGTCGTCCACCTGCCTGTGTTTGTCGTGGGTATATTCCCTCAGGTCATGGAGGCAGACCTCGAGGAGTCCTTTCTCCAGCGCCTTCTTGGCCACTCCCCCCGAGAAAATGCCGGAGAACATCTCGGGGAAGATAGTGATGATGTCAAATCTCATTCACATCCAACAGCCCGTCTGGAGGGTCGAGGCGGATCTCCTTGGCATCCACATCGACCTCGGTGCAGATCGACTTGTGGAAAGGGATGAGGATATCCTTCCCCTCACTCTCTACGAGCAGCAATTCGCCCGCACCGCTGGAAAGAACGTCCCGAACCCGGCCGATCCGTCGGCCATCGCGGCCGCTGACCCAACAGCCGACGAGCTGAAAAAGATAGAATTCGTCCTTTCCCCGCTCCCGCAGGGATCCTTCGGGAAGATGAACGTCCAGTCCCGCCAGACTGTCGGCCTGAGAGAGCGACTCGACGCCCTCCAGCTTAAGATCATAGTCCTTCCCCCGATGGACCAGAGACTCGACCTTAAATTCCCTGAGCGCCCCTTCCTTCCCGATGAAAACACTCTTCAACTCGGTGCAATCGGTCGGCGATATATAGTGGAATCTGAGTCTAAGCTCTCCTGTCTTCCCCTGACTTCTTAATATCCTGGCAACGTTGATCAACTATCCCTTTTCGATGATTTCGAGGTTGTATCTCCTCTTCAGTTTCATCCCTGCGGCGCCCAGGATGATCCGAATGGCCCGGGCCGTCCGTCCCTGTTTTCCGATGACTTTCCCGAGATCTTCCGGAGCGACTTTGAGCTCCAGGATGCTGGTCTGTTCTCCTTCGAGCTGGGAAACTTGCACCTTTTCCGGGTTGTCGACGAGCGCTCTGGCGATCATTTCTACGAGTTCTTTCACCGTGACCTCCTTAAAGCTAAAGAATGTTTAATCGGAAAGTTTTTTCCGCTGGGAAGCTCTTTCCAAGAGAGATCGGACGGTCTGGGAGGGTTTAGCTCCCTTGGCCAGCCAGGATTTGGCCTTATCGAGATCGATCTCAAACGAGACCGGATCACTCAACGGGTTGTAGTTCCCGATGAAATCCTTCGGCCGGCTCTGCCGGGAGCTCCGCGCCTCCATGACGACGATCCGATAGAAAGGTTTCTTGTTCGTGCCGAAACGCATCAATCGCATGCTTAGCATTGGACACCACTACGTCTTAGAAATGATTACAAATCATAGCGAAAACCGCCTTTGAAGTCAACTGAAATCAGAGTTTTGCGCCGCCGCGGCTTGGAAACCCGAAGGCAAATTGCTAATTCCCCCCCCTAAACTGGGCGGGGATGCGCCTGCGGATTTCTATTTCTTGGGACTGGGCGGCGAGCCCGGCCTTTTCTTCGGCCGCAAGTCCACCCAATTCTCAATGAACCGGCCTTTGCCACCGGCCTGGCCGCCCTCCGAGAGCAGCGACTCGAAGATGGCCTTGAGATGAGCGTCGGGCAGCGTGCCGATGATCATCCGGTTGTTGACGATCAGGGTCGGTGTCGAGCGGATGCCGTGAGCGAATTTCTCCGAGGTTTTTTCGTATTCGGTGCCGGTGTTGATAATCCGCTGGACGAGGTCCCTGACCGCCGGGTCGGTCAGGGCGGCTTCGATACCGTATTTTTTGGCCAGCTGCGCCCGCCATTCGGGGCTCCTGGCCTTCTGAAAATTCTCGAAGATCTCGTCATGGATGGCCTTGAACTTGGCCGGGTCGGAGGAGGCGATTAGCGCCAGATCACAGGCGCCGGGATGCAGGTCCTTCTCGACGACGGCATTGCACTTGGCCTCGAGCGGGAAGTGCTGGAAAGCGATGTTGATCTTTCCCTCGTACTCTTTTTTCAGCCGCTCGAGCTGCCGGTAAAGGAAGAGGCAGTCGGGACAGAGGAAGTCCGCGTATTCGATGACCCGGATGGGCGCATCCTCGAACTTTTCCGTCGCTTTGGCCGTCCAGAAGGGTGAAATCACGCTCGGGTTCTTCACTTCGGCCAGGTTGTAATACTCCTTGACGACGTTCCTGGCCACGCCTCCGAGCTGAGCATCTTTCTTGGCTTCATAGAAGAGATGGAAACCGTAGGCCCCGGTCAGGGCCACGACGGCGAAAACGGCCAGGAGTTTGAGCGACGGAAGGCTCCGGGCCAGGCCATATCTCCAGAAAAAGAAGAAGCTGAGCAACGAGAACAGGTAATACGCGCTGCAGAGAAGGCAGAGGGTCTTGAGGAAAAAAACGGTGTAGATGAAAAGTCCGACAACACCGAGGGCGTTGAAAAAGGCCAGGAACTTGTTGGTCCGCTCGAAGGAGGCCGAAGGGAACAGGGCGCCCAGCATGACCAGGGCGCCGGCGAACAGCCCGAAGTAGCCCATCGGGACCCCGCGGAAATGGGCCAGCGACGAAAAGGCGGAGCTGTCGCAGTTGAAGAAAGCGTTGAGGTCGCAGAACGAGCCCTGGAAAATGGACTCCGGGAAATTGGCCAGGAAAAAATGGCGGATGGTCAGGACCGAGGCGGCGATCATGCCCATCCCGGCGGTGAAGCTCCAGAAACGCCTCCCGCCGGCCCCTTCGAGCGTCAAACTCTCGGCCATTGCCTCTCTCCTTCTTGAAACGGCCGGCCATTATACCACAGCCGCACCCGGAAGAAACCTTCTTTCAGGGCCCTGCGCGGCCCGCGAATCAAGGCCTGGCCGGCTCTTTTTTGGGCAGGGGCAGGACGCCGGCCAGCTCACCGATGACGTTGATGAGCTCCACGTTCGAGGGAACGACGATCTTGGCGTTGTTCATCAGCGCCTTTTCGACCGTTTCCAGGCGCCGCAGGAGCTGGGCGTTACCGACGAAGTACTGCTGGGCCGCCTCGTTGACCAGCTTGATGGCCTGGGCCTCGCCCTCGGCCTCCAGGATCCGGGCCTGCTTGACGCCGTCAGCCCGCTTGATCTCGGCCCGCCGGGCGCCGTCGGCCACGGTTTCGGTGGCGGTGGCGAAGTCAATCGCGGCGATCTTCTCGTTCTCGGCCTTAACCACCTTGTTCATCGTCTCTTGGACGTCCTTAGGCGGGTCGATCTCCTTGAGCTCGGTCCGGACGATATCGATGCCCCAGCTCTTGGTCTCCTCGCGGAGTGTTTTCTGCAGCTCGTCGTTGATCTTGCCCCGCTCGCTGTTGGCCGACTTCAGGGTCAGGGTGCCGATGATGTTGCGCAGCGTCGTCCTGGCCAGGTTGACGATCTGCCACTGGTAGTTGAAGACGTTGTATTGGGAGTTCTTGACGCTCTCTTCGTCTGTCTTGACCTTGAAATAGACCTGGGCATCGACCCGGGCGTTGAGGTTGTCGTTGGTGATGATTTCCTGGGGTTGGGCGTCGACCATGACCTCGGTGATGTTGACCTGGAACATCCGGTCGATGATCGGGATGATCCAGTTGAAACCGGACCGGGCGAAGCGTTTGTATTTTCCCAGCCGTTCGACCAGGCCGCGGTGCGTCGGGCGGACAATCCGGATGCCGCTGAAAAAGAGCAGGATGACGACGGCGGCGATAAAAATCAGGATGTTGAACATCGAAACCTCCTCCATGAAGACAATCAAAGACGGCGACAGGCCATTTTAAGGTGCCCCGGCAAAAAATTCAAACGGCGTGTTGATCCCGGGGACAAGGAAGAACTTAAAGTTTGCGCTTGACGAAGGTGCGGTACTTGGAGAGAGCGGGCGCCATCCGGTCCTGGATGACGACATCGAAGAGGTACCGCCCTTTTTCCGTTGCCCTGTAAGGGATTTCGAACTCGATGTTCTTCATCTCGAACAATTCGTCTTCGCTTTTCTCCAGGGTCTTCGTCTCCTCGATCGTCCCGACCTTCTTGTCATCGCGGTAAACATTGACCTTGAGGCCGAACTCCGCCTTGAAATTCTCGTCGAAGCTAACCCGGTTGACGGGGATGATGATGCGGAGCCCGATTCCCGTGAACTTGGCCTGGAACTTGAACCGCCGCTCGACATCTTCCCTGAAATCCCCCGAGACCCAGTTGAGTTTGGCCCAATCCAGGACCTCAAGGAGATGCGAATCGAATGATTCGATGCGCCAAGCTCCGCCGCCGGACTTTCTGAAAAGGACAGCGACGCGATAGCGGTCGTAGATCCACTGCTCCATCGTCCATTGCTCCATGCCCGGCCGGAGCCGGGATCCGTCGAAGCTGACCTGCTCGGTGTCGGGCGCGATGAACTGGATGATGTCCGGAGGACCGAGCACGATGTACAAGCGGCCGCGGTCTTCGTTCCAACCAAGGCGGGAATTTTCCTCGGCCTCGCTTCGAGCCTCCTGGCCGCGGCGCGGGTTGTATGTTCCGAACCAGATGTTGGCGTAGCGGACCCGCTCTTCGAACTCCTCTTTGGCCTCATTCTCATCGGTGCCGGAATCGGGATCGCGGACCTTCCAGAACTCATCGACGAATTCCTGCCGGGAGTCTTTGTCCGGAAGCAATTTCCAGATTTTGATCTCCTCGTCGGTCATGATCAGGCCGACCTGCTCGAAAAAAGGGCCGAACAGCGGGTCCTGGCCGACATTGACCCCTGGAGACGTGGAGCAGGAGACGGCGAAAAGCATGATCGGACAGAGCGCTGCCAAAGAGGGCTTGAGTAACCGGAGGGATCGTTCCATGGCAGCCTCCTTGAGAGGAATCAGCGATGTCTTTTCAATAATACATTATCAGCAAAAATTATGCCAAGGGATCCGCCGGCAGGGGTGTTGCATTCCTACGGGGAAGAGACCCTTCGTATCCAAGGGACATCCCCCTTTCTTCCCGATCGGCACCGCGCCTCTGGATTCATCTCAACGGGAGCGGGGGATGGTGGAGATGATCTTCTTGAACTGGGATTTCTTCATCATTCTTTTCATCTCCAGGAATTGCTTGAGGAGCTGGTTGACCTCGAAGACCGGGCGTCCGCTTCCCTTGGCGATCCGCAGGCGGCGGCGGCCGCCGATCATCCGCGGGTCCTCGCGCTCCCGGGGGGTCATGGAGCCGATAATGGCCTCGAAGTGGAGGATCTTGCGGTCGTCCATGTCCACGGCGGAAAGATTCTTGAACATGCCGCCGCTGGGCAGGTGTTTTAGGAGATTGGAAAAGGAGCCCATCTTGCGGAGCTGCCGGAGCTGCTTCCGAAAATCATCAAGGCTGAACTCCTCCTGACGGAGTCTGCGGGCCATCTCTTCCGCTTCCTTGACATCCGTTTCCTGTTCCGCCTTCTCGATCAGGCTGAGGATGTCGCCCATCCCCAGGATGCGGGAGGCCATCCGGTCCGGATGGAAAACCTCGAGCCGGTCGAACTTTTCGCCCGTCCCCACGAACTTGATGGGCTTGCCCGTGACCGAGACAATGGAGAGGGCCGCCCCTCCCCTGGCGTCGCCATCGAGCTTGGTCAGAAGGACCGCGCTCAGGCCGATCTTCTCCTGGAAAGCCTGGGCGGACCGGACCGCGTCCTGGCCGGTCATGGAATCGCCGACATAGATGATCTCGGTCGGCTGCAAGGCCTCCTTGATCAGGCGAAGCTCTGCCATCAACTCTTCGTCGATATGAAGACGTCCGGCGGTATCCACGATGAGAAGGTCATGACCGCGGTTCCTGGTGTAGAGGACGAGGTCCGTGAGGGCTTTCTGGGGCAAGGCCATCTGCTCCCGGCTCATCTCATAAAAGGGCAGGCCGAGCTGCCCGGCGATCATTTTCAACTGGTCCTGGGCGGCCGGCCTTTTCAGGTCAAAGGAGACGAGCAGCGGATTCTTCTTTAGGGTGAGGCACCATTTGGCCAGCTTGCCGCAGGAGGTGGTTTTCCCCGAGCCCTGGAGGCCGACCAGCATGAAAATGGTCGGGGGCTGACCGTCGAAACGCAGAGGGGACGCTTCCTGGCCGAGAATGGCCGTGAGCTCGTCTCGGACGATCTTGATGACCTGTTGGGCGGGAGTCAGGCTGTCTAAAACCTCCTGATGCAGGGACCTTGCTTGGATCCTCTCGATGACCTCCTTGACGACCTTGTAGTTGACGTCGGCCTCGAGCAGGGCCAGGCGGATCATCCGCAGGGCCTCGGCCATGTTCTTTTCCGTGAGCTTTCCTTCTCCCCGGATGAACTTCAACACCTTCTCAAGCCGCGCCGATAGCTGTTCGAACATCATGAACCTCTGGGGCGATCCATAAGAACTTCTTTATTATGATGCTTTCCCCTGCCAAGTCAAACTGTTGCCCCGAAATCCATCTTGACAACGGGAGGCATTCTGAGTAAGGTAGTAGGCACCTCGGTAACTCAACACGCCCTGAGATAAGACAATAAAATGCATCATTGCCCTCTTTGGAGGACAGTTTAATGAGCGACAAAAAGATCGATTACGAGGAAATCACCAAGCTCGTCAGCTTCCTCGAAGAAAAACATCTGACCCATTTCGAGCTGGAGGTCGAGGGCTTCAAGATCAAGATCAGCCGGGCCCTGTCCGCCCCCCCTTCTCCCACCAAGATCTCTACCCCACCGTCTCTGTCTGTTGAAGAGGCGGCCAATTCTCTAACCCCTTCCGGGCCCGTGGTCAGCGAAGAAGGGAATCATTTTCACTTTATCACCTCACCCATGGTCGGAACATTCTACCGGGCGCCCGACCCGACCTCACCGCCGTTCGTCGAGATCGGCGAGGAAGTGAAAAAAAGTCAGACGCTCTGTATCATCGAGGCCATGAAGCTGATGAACGAGATCGAATCCGATGTGGACGGTATCATCGCCGAGATCTACGTGGAAAACGCCAAGCCGGTCGAGTATGGGCAGCGGCTGTTCGCCATCCAGCCGCTGGTGGTCTGACCCCTCATGTTCTCCAAGATCTTGATCGCCAACCGGGGAGAGATCGCCCTCCGGATCATCCGGGCCGCCCGGGAACTCGGACTCAGGACGGTCGCCGTCTACTCCGAGAGCGACCGGAACAGCCTTCACACCATACTGGCCGACGAGAAGGTCTGCATCGGCCCGGCCAAGGCCTCCGACAGCTACCTCAACATCCCCAACATTCTCAGCGCCGCCGAGCTCACTAAGGCGGATGCCATTCACCCGGGATACGGATTTCTGGCCGAGAATCCCCGGTTCGCCGAGATCTGCGAATCTTCCGGTATCACCTTCATCGGCCCGCCGGCGGCCATGATCAAGCTCATGGGCAACAAGAGCCTGGCCCGGCAGGAGATGAAAAGAGCCCATGTCCCCATCATCTCGGGGAGCGAAGAGGTCGTCCAGGACCTTCCCGAAGCCAAGAAGATCGCCAAGAAGATGGGTTTTCCCATCATCCTCAAGGCGGCGGCCGGGGGGGGCGGCAAGGGGATGCGGATTGTCCGCACCCCGGCCCAGCTCGAGGAGCAGTTCATCCTGGCTCAGAACGAAGCTAAAGCCGCCTTCAATGACCCCTCTCTTTACCTCGAGAAATACCTGGCCAGCTCCCGCCATATCGAGATCCAGGTCGTCGCCGACAAGCACGGAAACGTCCTGGCGCTCGGGGAGAGGGAATGTTCCGTCCAGAGGAAACACCAGAAAATCATCGAGGAGACGCCTTCGCCCTTCGTCGACGAACGGCTGCGCAAGAAAATGATCAAGGCGGCCGAAGATGCCGCCCGCCATATCGGTTACCAGAACCTAGGGACATTCGAGTTCCTGGTCGATGAAAAAAAGAGATTCTATTTCATCGAAGCCAATACCCGTGTCCAGGTCGAGCATCCCATCACCGAGATGATTTATAACATAGATCTGGTCAAAGAGCAGATCCGCATCGCCGCCGGGGAGAAACTGGCTTTTACCCATGACCTGGAGATGCGGGGCCACAGCCTGGAATGCCGGATCAACGCCGAGGACCCGCTGACCTTCAGCCCCTCTCCCGGGACGATCGATTTCATACTCCTCCCCGGAGGTCAAGGTATCCGGGTCGATTCGGCCGCCTACCAGGGTTGGAAGATCCCCCCCGACTATGATTCCCTGATCGCCAAGATCGTCGTCCTGGCACCCTCGCGTCCGGAGGCCCTCAGGAAGATGCAGACGGCCCTGGAGATGACCACCATCGTCGGCATCAAAAGCAATCTTCCCCTCCATCTGACCATTCTCTCCGATACCGATTTCGTCGCCGGCCGCTACAACACGCAATTCATGGAGAGATTCCAGCCGAAGAACAACAATCACAAATAGGGATGATCCGATGAGAGTCCGGCCTCGATCAACACGGTGACGACGACGGTTCGCGTCTCGCCCCCTGACCCCAGGCACGCTACGGACAGCAGGCCGGCCAGGGTGAGCAGACGGGCGGTTCTCATTCCCCCTGGCCTCCCCGGCCCTCCGGTTTTTTCCCGAGCGCGAGGACCCGGATCATAGCCTCGTGGACCAACCCGTTCGAAGCCAGGCATTCCTGGCCTGAAATATCGAATGCTCCTCCGGCGAAATCGGACACCCGGCCGCCCGCCTCCTCGACGATCAGCGCACCGGCCGCCTGGTCCCAGGGTTTGAGTTTCAACTCCCAGAAGCCGTCGAAACGACCGCAGGCGACATAACAGAGGTCCAAGGCCGCCGAGCCGCAGCGTCGGATAGCCTGGGCCCGGGTTAGGAAATGATTGAAGTGGGCGATATTGTTGACCGGACTTTCCCGGAGATCATATGGGAATCCTGTGGCCAAAAGGCTCCCATCCAGGTCAGCGACATCCGAAATCCTGATCGTCCGTCCGTTAAGCCAGGCGCCTTCACCCTCCACCGCCTGGAACATTTCTTCCCGCATCGGGTCATAGACGACCCCGAGGACGACGGTTCCCCGGCGTTCCAGGGCGATCGAGACCGTGAAGATCGGGAAGCGGTGGGCAAAATTGGTGGTCCCGTCCAGCGGGTCGAAGACCCAGCGGAATTCGCTCTTCTCCCGCCGGCTCAAGCCTTCCTCGGCCAGGAATCCATGATCGGGGAAGGCCGCCGAAAGTCGGTCAAAAATCAGATCCTGGGCCTGCCGGTCGAAATTCGTCACCAGGTCGACGACTCCCTTGAAGGAGATCTCCCGCCCCTCATCCATGCCCGACCGGAGCATCCCGCCAGCCTCCAGCGCCGCCTCCCGCGCCACCCGGAGGTGTTTATCCCAATCCGCCATGATTTCAGTATATTATCAAGACATCCCGCAGTTGGCAACGCCCCTCTGTTCCCCTCCCCCGCAAGGGCACTTCTGGGTGGGCGAAGCGACCATAGTCGGACTTCGTCCTGCGACCAAGGGGGCCATCCCCCTTGGAACCTCCGCTGCTTTGCTTCGCAAATCAACCAAACTCGCTCCTATTCTCTCTTTTGCCAAGGCTCGGGATGTATGCTGAGAAGTCCGTCGACGACCCTTCCTTTTTCTTTTAACCAGGCGAGGGGCAGTGGCATGAGAAACCCGTATGAGGAGTGAGCGGGCACGGTTTCTCGACCATAGGGAGAGAAGAGCGAACGACGAATCGAGCCCGTTTTCCGCGCTGGGAGAAAACGGGCGCGGTTTCGATGCCACTGCCCCGAGCCTCACGGCGTTAAAAACCTGATTGGAAGCGAGCCCACCCAGATGTACCCCCCTAAACCCTTTGGCTTTTTCCACGTAATATATTATGATAACCACAGACCGACCATGGACTACCGGATCATCTGGCGAAAAAAGCCCAAAGAGTCAAACCCGGAGATGCCCGAGGCTCCGCGACCCAAGCGGAAACGAAAGAAGATGGTCTTCATCGTCCTGTTCGGCCTCCTCGTCATCGTCATCGTCATAGGCAACCTCCGTTCCCGGAGAGAAAAATCCGTCAATGTGACGGTTGAAAAGGCCTCCCTCCAAGATCTGACTTCGATCATCTCGGCTTCGGGAGAGGTCAAGCCGAAAAAAAGCATCAACATCAGCGCGCATGTTCCCGGCCAGATCATCCAGGTCGGGGTTGTCGAAGGACAGGTGGTCAAGTCCGGCGACTTTCTCCTCAGACTCGATTCCACTCAGTACGAAGCCAATGCCGAGAGGGACAAAGCCCTCATTCAGACCTACCGGTCACAGCTCATCCAGGCGGAGGCCCGGATGAAACGGGAACAGAACAACTACGACCGGCAGAAACAGCTCTACGACAGCCAGCTCATCTCCCAAGAACAATTGGAAACGTCCAAGATCGAATTTGACATTTCTAGAGCCGAGGTACAGGCCATCCGCCATCAGATCCAGCAGGCCGAGGCCTCGCTCAAGAGCACCCTCGACAGCCTGGGCAAGACCGTTTATCACTCCCCGATCGACGGGATCATCACCAGCCTTCCAGTGGAAGAAGGGGAGATCGCCGTTGTGGGTACGCTGAACTTCGCGGGCACCGTCCTCATGACCATCGCCGACCTCTCGGAAATGGAAGTGGAGGTCGAAGTGGACGAGACCGATGTGATTGGAGTCAAACTCGGCCAGGAGGTGGACGTCAAGGTCGACGCCCTCCCCAGCCAAGTCCTGGATGGAACGGTCACGGAGATCGGAAGCTCGGCCATCGCCAAGCTGAGCGCCTCGCAGCAGGAATCCAGGGACTTCCAGGTCACCATCACTCTGAACGATCCTCCGGCCACCCTCAAGCCGGGCCTCTCCGCCTCCGCCGATATCATCATCGCGGAAAAAAAAGGCGTGCTGGCTGTCCCCATCTCCGCCCTGGTTCTCAAGGAAAAGAAAAGCGACACTCCCTCCAGAAGGGAGGCGGCCGAAGAGGAAGGCGTCTATGTCATCGCCGGCGAACGAGCCAAGTTCTGTCCCGTCACCAAGGGGATCATGGGCGGGCTATCGATCGAGATCACATCCGGACTCAAGGAAGGCCAGGAGGTCATCGTCGGCCCCTACAGCTCCTTGCGCGAACTCAAGGATGGAATCCTCGTCAAGCCCGAAGGGAAGTCGACCGAGTCAGAATGAACCCGCAAGACGGCGCCCTTATCCGGGCGGAAAATCTTTGGAAGGTCTACCAGCTCGAAAAGCAGGCGGTCCGGGCTCTCCGGGGCGTTTCCTTCACCGTCCAGGCCAACGAATTCATGGCCGTCATGGGACCTTCGGGAGGCGGCAAATCCACCCTGATGAACCTGTTGGGTTGTCTGGACACGCCCACAGACGGGCAGTATTACCTCTCGGGCCGACTGGTCAGCGCCATGACCGAGAACGAACTGGCCCACATCCGTAACCGGGAAATCGGGTTCGTCTTCCAGGTGTTCAACCTCCTCCCCCGGGCCACCGCCTTCCGCAACGTCGAGCTGCCCCTCATCTACAAGGGGACAAAAAAAATCGAGCGCGAGGCGCGGGTCAGGCGGGCTCTCGACATGGTCGAGATGTCGCCCCGTCTGAGTCACCGTCCGTCCGAGCTCTCCGGGGGCGAAAGGCAGCGCGTGGCCATTGCCAGGGCGCTGGTCAACGAGCCGTCGATCATCCTGGCCGACGAGCCGACCGGCAACCTCGACTCCAAGACAGGTGCGGAAATCATAAACCTGTTCCGGAAACTGCGCGCTGAGGGGAATACGATCATCATCGTCACCCACGACAAGGAGATCGCCGATCAGACGCAGAGGATCATCTTCCTGCGTGACGGGCTGATCGAGTGGGACCGCCGCCGGGGAGAGAGATGAGCTTCTTCAGCCGCCTGTTCGGGACCTTTTTCGACCCCGGCCGGACGTTCAGGGCCATCGCTGAACGGCCCATCTGGGTGGATGCCTTGGTCGTCATGCTCATCCTCTTGGCCCTCCATTCTTACCTCGTCTTTCCCTACGGGCAGAAGGACAGCCTCGCATCCCTGGAGGACAACGCGGCGAGATTCCAGGAGAACTGGGGGGGGGCAAGGTATGATTCCGCCGTAGACAGGATCAAAGGACAAGACCGTATTCTGACGTCTTTGCTCATGACTCCCCTGACCTTTCTCATCGGTTCGCTGTTTTCAGCGCTCATCGTCCTGGGGATGGGACGTCTCGTCTCCACCCAGGGCCATTATCTCCAGGTTTTTTCCTCGCTCCTCCACGCCAACTTCGTGGACAAATTGCTGGGAAATGCCTTACGAACATTCCTCATCCTCAGCCGGAAGTCGGTTATCCAAACATCGACCAGCCTGACCGTCTTCTTCCCCAAAATGGAAATCATGTCCACCGCCTACAGCGTCCTGAGCCAGGTGGATTTTTTCCAGCTCTGGATGTTCGGCCTGTTCGGAATCGGCCTGGCCGCCGCCTTCAGGATCAACCTGAAGAAAGCGCTCGTCATCTCCTTCGCCTTCTGGCTTCTGAAGAGCCTGTTGATAATCGCCCTGACGCTGGCCGGCCTCAAGATGTTACAATAGGCAGGGGTGGTTGGATTTGACAGATCGGGGGACTCCACATAAATTATCAGTATGAACGAAGAGACCTGGCAGGGAAATCTGGCCGTAACTCCCTTCCCTCAGCTCCTCTTCAGGATCTGGGAAAAACGGGACTCGGGCCACCTGAGCATCCAGGCAGAAGGGATTGAAAGATCGATCTGCTTCGTCAAAGGAGACCCGGCACTGGTTGAAGGCTATTTCTCCAGCGAGCTGTTCTTGAAAAGGCTCCTCTCCGCTCAAGCCTTGACCGCACTTCAAGCGGAGGACTGTGCGAGTTACGCCCGCGAGAACAAGATCTCCTATCCCCGGTCCCTTATCGAGCGGGAGATCGTCTCTTCTTCCCGTGTTTGGGGAGCGCTAGCCGAATTCTGGATGGAAGAGCTCTGCGCCGTCTTTGACTGGCCCCGGGCAGACCTGACCTTCCACATCGGGGCGACGGTTCAAGAGTCCCAAGTATACGCAATTTTTCCGGCGCCAACGGTCATTTTACGGGGCATCCGCAGGATGAAGAATCATAGCCTGATCGAAGCCTCCCTCCCGGCAGAGACGGAGTCCCTTCAGCTTCTTTCCCCCGCCCATGCCGACCATCTCCATCTTGCGCCGCAAGAAAAACACGTGCTGGGGATACTCCGGCAATCGCCGCGGCTGGGAGATCTCTATGCCCTCAGTCAAACGGGAAACCGGGAAACCCAGAAAACGGTTTTTGCCTTCCTCACTCTGGGATTGGCCGGCATTTCTCCGGTCGCCGGCGTGGCCAAGGCCCCTCCGGAGCTGTCTTCGGCCGGATTGGAAAAGATCTGGAACGGTTTTAACGACAAGTGTTCCTATATCCACAAGTACATCTCCAAGGAAATCGGCCCGGTGGGCCTGAGCGTCCTGGAGAAAGCGCTGGAAGAGGTCCGGACCCGCTTGGCTCCCCCGTTCCGGGGGCTCGAGCTGCGGGCCGACGGCCGGGTCGAATTCAGCCCCTTTCCGCTGATGAGTCTCACCCTCTTTACCGAAGAGACGCGGAAAAATTTCATCCGCCTGCTCAACGAGGTCTTGGTGGCGGAAGTCCTGGCGGTCAAGAAGGCCCTGGGCAACGTCCATGAGGCCGCGGTCGTCAGGAACCTGGAGAAGATTGGAGAGTCGAGTTGAAGCGGCAACAGATCCTAGCGATCCTGCTGCTCTTGACCGCGCTCGCCATCTGGCTTGTGATCAAAATTGGACTCTGAGCGCCGCTACCTGGTCATCATCCTGGGGCCCACAGCCGTGGGCAAAAGCAGGGCCGGAGCTTATCTCGCCCGGAGATTCAACGGGGAGATCATCAACTGTGACTCGATGCAGGTTTACAAGGGTTTCGACATCGGCACCGACAAACCGACGAGCGAGATGCGCCGTCAGGTACCCCACCACCTTCTCGATATCGCGGAGCCATCGACTCAGTTCACGGCCGGGGAATTCGTCCGCAAGGCGCTGGCGGCCGTCCGGCTTATCGAAGAGCGGGCCCGGTTGCCATTCATCGTCGGTGGCACCGGTCTCTACCTCAAGGCCTTGTTGGAAGGCCTTTTTCCCGGGCCGGGCAGGGATGAAGAGCTTCGCCGGCGGCTCGAACAGGAGGCCAGGGAGGAAGGGCTCGAGACCCTGCGCAGGAGGCTGGAGGCCGTCGATCCCGCATATGCCAGGCTCATCGGGGAGAAAGACAAGGTCCGGATCATCCGCGCCCTGGAGGTCTACTCCCTGACCCGAAAGCCGCTCTCCGAGCACTTCGAGAGCACGCGGTCGGAGGTGGCCGATTTCCATATTCTCAAGATTGGGTTACAATTGGAGAGGGAAGAACTCTATCGGAGGATCGAAGAGCGAGTGGACAGAATGTTCCGGAACGGAATCAGCGAAGAGGCGCATCGCCTTCTGGCCGCCGGCGTTCCAGAAAGCGCTCCCCCGTTCCGGGCGCTCGGCTACAGGCGTGTGCTCGCCCATCTGCAGGGGAAGATTTCATTTGACGAAGCCAAGCGGCTGACCAAACAAGACACCCGTCAATACGCGAAAAGGCAGATCACCTGGTTCCGAAAGATGGCCGGAGTGAGCTGGTTCCCGGCCAACGATCTGACCTCTCCGGCCGCATGCCTGGAGGCACGGCTCGCTTCTTGATCATGGAAAAGGCGATTCTTGTCCACCTCGCGATCACCCAGAAAGACCGGTCGGAAGCCGAAGAATCGATGGGGGAACTGGCCAGCCTGGCTACGGCGGCAGGCGCCCGGGTGGTGGACAAGGTCTTCCAGCACCGGTCGCGGATCAGCCCGAGATACTTCATCGGGGAGGGCAAGGTTGAAGAGCTGACCCGGGCCAAAGAGGAGCTCCAGGCCGACCTCATCATTTTCGACCACAACCTCAGCCCTATCCAGCAGAGGAGTCTGGAGGACCGGATCGGGCCCAAAGTCATTGACCGGACGCAGCTGATCCTCGATATCTTCGCCCAGCGGGCCCGCAGCAATGAAGGCAAGCTCCAGGTCGAACTGGCTCAGCTCAGCTACCTGCTGCCCCGTCTGGTCGGAAAAGGGAGGGCTCTTTCGAGACTTGGCGCCGGCATCGGCACCCGGGGCCCGGGAGAAAAAAAGCTGGAGGAAGACAGGCGCAGGATCACCGATCGGATCTCCCGGATCAAGAAGGAGATACTGGGCATCCAGAAGAGACGGGAGAGCCAAAGGGAGAAGCGCAGGGAGAGTCCGGTTCCGACCGTTTCGCTGGTCGGCTACACCAACGCCGGCAAATCGACCCTGTTCAACGCCCTCTGCCGAGAGACAATGCTCACCTCGCCGGCCCTCTTTGCCACCCTGGACCCCGTCCTCCGCCGGGTGGAATTCCCAGACGGGCTTCATTTCTACCTGAGCGATACCGTCGGCTTCCTCAAAAGACTCCCGGTCGAGCTGGTCAGTTCGTTCCAGGCCACCCTGGAAGAGGTCAATGAGGCTGACTGCCTGTGCCATGTCATCGACCTCTCCTCACCGGCCGCAGAGGAACAAACCCGGGCCGTCGAGAACATCCTCGCCGAGATCGGGAGCGGCGATGTCCCGGTCATCAAGGTTTTCAATAAGATCGACCTCCTCCCTTCCAAAGAAGATCTGCTGGCCCGGAACTCCTCGCCCGAGGAGCGGAGCGTCTACCTGTCCGCCAAGACGGGAGAGGGGATTCCGAGTCTCAAGGACCGGATCAGGGCCATTCTCTTCCGGGACTATCGCCTCTTCTACGTGCGCATCCCCAAGGACAAGAAGGAGCTCCTCCCGTCTTTTCACCGCTGGGCGCTCGTCCTTAAAAAACGGGAGAACGACGACTATTCTGAAATCAAGGTTATGGCCGATCCCAAATTCATGATAAACTATCTTCCCTATCTCATCCAAGGAGAAGAGAATTGGTAAGAAATGCTTGTCGGCTCGGCGCCCTCGCCATCCTCCTGGCATCCTGCGTCACCGTCGCGCCACCGCCGCCCAACCTCTATATCGAAAATCTCCCTCAATCTCTGGTCACCCCATTGACGCTCGAAGAACGTATCCAGATGGCAGAGGCCTGGGACTGCCTGAGGAAGGGCTGGATAGACAAAGCCGAAAAGGCCTTTCTCCGTTTGGGCCCCGCGAGTCCTCTCTATAATACGGGTCTGGGATATATTTTTCTTCTCCAGGAGAACTTTCCTTCCGCCGAGGGATATTTCAAACTGGCGGTGGAAGAGAATCCGGACTCTCTGCTGGCCCATCTGGGACTGACGCAGCTCTATCAGAAGATCGGCGACGAGGACAAGACATTCAATGAACTCCGGGAGGTTCTGAAGATCGATCCCACGAACGCCTGGGCGAAGCAGGGATACGAATTCCTAAAAACGCAGAAGATCGAACAGGCTGTCGAAACGGCCAGGGCGGCGGTCGCCCGGGGAGACATCGAGAGTGGGAAAGAGTCCTATCTCAAAGCCCTTCATTATGCCCCGGAGTCCATTCCGACACATCTAGCCCTGGCCCGTCTCTACAGGGACGAGAACAGGCTGTCGAGCGCCCTGGTCCATCTGAAGGCGGCGTCCGCCGGCCGACCTGAAGACCTCGAGATCCTGGGCCTATACGCCGAGACGCTGGCCGAGGCCAAGCAGTACGAACGGAGTCTGGAGATCTACCAGAAGATCCTGACGCTCGACAGCGGAAACCAACAGGCCCAACAACAGGTCGAGGCCCTGAAGAGCAGGCTCGGCATCTTCGAGATACCCAGTTTGTACAATAAAATCCCGGTTGCGCCGGTGGTCACCCGGGAGGACATCGCCGCCCTGTTGGCGGTGAAGCTCAAGGATGTTCTGGGGGAATCTCCGTCGCAGCCTCCCATCATCATCGACATCTCCACTTCCTGGGCCGTCAAGTTCATCCTCAAAGTGACCTCGCTGGGTCTTCTCGAGATCTACCCGAACCATGCCTTTCAGCCGAAGAGGAATGTGACCCGGGAAGAACTGGCCGAGACGCTCCTCAAAGCCATCAAATATCTCGAAGACCGGGGCCACAAGTTCATCCCTCAGATCCCTCTGGACATGATCCAGATCCAGGACGTCGCTCCCGACCACTACACTTATCGGACGATCAGTCAGATCCTCTCCTATCAGATCATGGAGCTCTACTCGGACAAGACCTTCCGGCCAGACCGGACTGTTCCCGGCGCGGACGCCGTCAAAACCATCGATATCCTGCTTGCGCTGGTGCGCTGATCCCGCAGCGGGGGAGCGAATAGCGAGGCCGCGATGGAAACGACCTCCAGAGAAAAGTTCTGGAACGTACCCAATGCTCTCACCTTGATCCGGTTCGCCCTTGTCCCCGTCTTTGCCCTGATGCTCCTGCAAAAGAAGGCTCTGGGCGCCCTGGTCGTCATCTTTCTGGCCGGATCGACCGACGTCCTGGACGGGCTGGCGGCGCGGGTCTGGAACCAGCGGACGCGCATCGGGACGATCCTCGACCCGCTGGCCGATAAGCTGCTCCTTTCCACCGCCTTCATCCTTTTGAGCGTCCGGAGCCTGGGCTTCAGCTATGTCATCCCGCTGTGGCTGACGGCGGTCGTCATCGGCCGGGACTTTCTCATCCTCGCGGGCGGGGTGGTGATATACTGTATCCGCGGCCCCAGGGAGTTCCCGCCCACGGTGTCGGGAAAGATCAGCACGGTTTTCCAGATGGCCACGGTCTTCTGGGTCATTCTCTCCAACTGCGTCCACGTCTCCGCTCCGGGACGGTCGGCCATCCTGGCGGCGCTGACATCGTCTTCCGTCCTGGACGTATTCTGTATCTCCACTCTGCTCCTCACCATCGTCTCGGGGACGCAATACGTCCTCAAAGGCATCCGCCTGACCTTTTTCCCGACGGCCTGAACGATTCGATGCTCACGCTATCCTACAGAAACTGCGTCCGCCTGTTGAGAACAGTTCCCATCTGTCCCAAACCCAGGGCTATCGGGCTCCACAATATCCCCCGGAAAGAACCCACCCTTTTTGTATATAACCACATCGTCAGGCGCAGCGAGCCGATCTTTCTGGCGGTGGCCGCCCCGACCGACCCGCCGATCCGGTTTTTTATCGAACTGACGCTCGTCGGCCGGGATCTCTTCGAAAGGACCGAAAGGGACGTCCGGAACTCCCTTTTTTCGCCGCGTTTCCAGAAGAAGATGGAGAGGCGGACCCTGACGCGGCGAACGCTGGACTGGATCGCGAACCTGATGACGCGATTCCTGATCGCTCAGATGGGCCGGCTCAATTTCATCCCTGTTTACCTGCATGATCCCCCGACAGAGGAAGAAATGATCAGAAAGGCGCGGATCAACAAGCAGGCCCTCGAGTCCTGTCTCGAGTCCTTGGCCGAGAACATTCCCGTGGCCATCGCGCCGAGCGGGGGGAGGACTCATGAAAAAGCCGAGCTCTTGAGCATCCCGACAACTGTCCCCAGCCTGGCCGCGATGCTCCACCGGCGTGGCCAAGTCCTGAAGATCGTGCCGAGCATCATCAAAGAAAGACCCGAGATCAACAAGGACACCTACAGGAAATACATCGCCGACAGGATCCTTCCCTTCCGGCTGTGGCGGTGTCTCCTGGACAGGATGAGGATCAAGTGCTACGAGAAGCCCCGTCTGACCGTTGAGTTCCTGCCCGCGGTGATTTTCACCCCGGCCGAGCCGACGAAGGCGGATAAGCTCCGCTTTGTCCAGGAGCTTCAACAGGTTTTGTACGAGGTTTTGAAGAGGGATTGAGACGGCGGGCGGCCGCCTACATGTTCCGGTCGACAAACCCCTTGCGCAGGGTCATCCAGATGATCTTGAGCTCGAGGCCTAACGACCAGTTCTGGATGTAGTAGAAATCGTATTCGATCCGCTTGCTGATCGGAGTGTCCTGCCGCAGGCCGTGGACCTGGGCCCAGCCCGTGATCCCACACTTGACCTTATGCCGGAGCATGTAGTTGGGGATCTTGCCGGCGAATTCTCTGACGAATTCGGGCCGCTCCGGACGCGGCCCGATCAGGCTCATTTCGCCCTTGAGGACGTTGACGAGCTGGGGGAGCTCATCGAGGCTGAATTTACGGAGAAAACGGCCGACTTTGGTCATCCGGGGGTCGCCGGGACGGCTCATCACCGGGCCCGACTCCTCCTCGGCGCTCCGGACCATCGTCCGGAACTTGATCATGGTGAACCGCCGTCCGTCCAGGCCCATCCTCTCCTGGCGGAAGAAGACCGGGCCCGGGGAGGTCAGTTTAACGACAACGGCGATCACGAGGAACAGGGGCGAAAGGACGATCAGCCCCAGGGCGGAAACAACGATGTCGATCACCCGCTTGAGCAGGCTTTTGCCGCCTCTCAGGGCGACATCGTCGATCGAGATGACCGGGAATCCGTCGAGGTCCTGGATGTTGGCTTTCAAGGTGAGGAGCTGGAACAGGTCGGGAATCAGACGGATGTTGACCACATAGCGGTGGGCGACCTTGATGGTCTCCTGGATCTTGGCGTAGTTGTTCAGGTCCAGGGCGACAAAAACCTCGTTGACCTCTCCTTGATCGAGGATCGGCCCGAGGTCCCGGATTCGGCCGAGCACTTCCACTCCGCCGTCGATCTCGATCTTTTCTCCGACGGGCCGTTCGTCGTCCAGGAAGCCCTTGAGCCGGAAACCCAGGTCCTTGTAGACGAGGATCTTCTGGGCCACCGCCTTCCCCATTTCCCCCGCTCCGATGACGAGCACGTTCTGGAGGTTCAACCCCCTGGCATACCGTCTTTTCATGTAAAAAAAGATCTGGTTACGGAAAAACGTGATCATGAAGATGACAACGACAAAATAAACCGCCAGGAAGCCGTGCGAGAGCTTGAAGGTCACTCGGAAAAGCGGCCGCGGGCCCTGACTGTAGCCGTAGAGGTAGCTCATGATCCCGAAAAAATCGACGGCGATGGTCAGGATCACGTTCAGACAGACGGCCAGGAAATCGTCGATCTTGGCGCGCTGGAGGCGGGTCCTGTAGAAGCCCTGGAGGTAAAAGATCAGAAGATGCGTCGCCAGGAAGAGCGGAAAGACGACCACATATTGATGGAGAGGCGGGATCCCCTTGGCCGGGTCCACGGGAATGAGATAGACGTAAAAACGAAAAAGGTAAGAATAAAAATAGGAGAAGAGGATGGCCACGACATCGCTGAGCACAAAAAGCCCGACCAGACCGGAACGCTTTCTCTGGATCACCGCTGCCCTTTATAATCCGCCCATTTCTGCTCGAAATAAGCCGCCATCCTCTCTCGGAAGGCGCGGCGGGAGAACTTCTCGGCGTTCGCCCGGATGCCGGATTTATTAAATTTCAAGCCCTGGAATTTGTCAAGGGCGCCGCCCAGGCCGGCGGCCGTGGGCTCGGAGAAAAAGACACCGGTCTCGCCCGGGACGATGCTCTCCAGGGCACCGCCGCGGCCGTAGGCGATGACGGGCGTCCCGCAGGCCTGGGCCTCCAGGGCCGTGATCCCGAAATCCTCTTCGCCGGGAAGAAGCAGGGCTTTCGCCTTCTGATAGAGAGCCCGGAGGTCCTCAGCCGGAACCTGACCGAGGAAACCGATATTCGAGCGGGCCATTTTCTTGAGCTTTCCAAGGTCGGGTCCGGTGCCGACGATCGTGAGCCGCTCTCCGGAACGGTTGAAGGCCTCGACGGCCAGGTCGATCCGCTTGTAGGGTACGAGCGCCGAGACGATGAGATAGTCCGACCGGGGCGGCTCGTCAGCGGGCGGCCGGAAGAACTCCGTATCCACCGGAGGGGGGATGACATCGGCTTCCCGGCGGTAGTACTTCTGGATGCGCCGGGCGACGTTCTCCGAGTTGGCGACGAAATGATCCACCCGGGCGGAGGACGATTCGTCCCAGATGCGCAGCCGGTGGATGACCGGGGGAATGAGGCGTCGCGAAAAAAACGACAGCCGGTCCGGCGAGAAGTAGGCAAAATACTGGTTCCAGGCGTAGCGGATGGGCGAGTGAACGTAGCTGATGTGGAGAGCGTCAGGCGGGGGAATGGCGCCCTTGGCCACGCAGTGAGAGCTCGAGATGACCAGTTCATAATCCCCCAGGTCAAAGAGCTCGACGGCCAGAGGGAAGAGCGGCAGGTAGTAGCGGTATCTCTTCTTGAGAAAGGGCAGCTTCTGAAGAAAACTCGTCCGGATGTCCCGCTTCTCGATCGTCTCGGCCTGACTTCCCTTGATGTGGAAAAGCGTATAAATCGGGGCCTCGGGGAAGATCTCGGCCAGTACCTCGAGCACCTTCTCGCCGCCCCGCTGGCCGGTCAGCCAGTCATGGACCAGGGCGATTTTGATCTTGTCCATTGGGGTTGATTATAAATCACCTCTTAGGGGGACACAATATCTATTTCCGGTTGAGCAACTCCAGGTACAGGTTTTGAGTTTGTTCGACCATGCGGCGCAGGGGGAAGCGGGGTGGGACGAGCGTCCTGGCCCTCTCCGCCAAGCGTCCCGCCTCATCCTTGTCCCGCAATAGTCGAATGACGGCATCGGCCAGAGCTGCGGAATCACCGGGCGGAACGAGCAGGCCGGTCCGGCCATCCTCCAGTATCTCGGGAACCCCGTCCACAGCCGTGGCGACGACCGGCTTCCCCAGGGCGGCGGCTTCCACGAGAACAAAAGGCAATCCCTCCCAGAGAGACGGCAAAACAAAGACATCGAATAGCGCCATAAGGGCTGTGGCATCCTCCCTCGCTCCGAGGAAAAGGCACCTCTCCCCGAGTCCCAAGCGGCGCGCTTCCCGCCTCATCCTGTCGGCCTGAGGACCATCCCCCACGACCACAACTCTGGATTCCGGAACGGCCTTGAGAATCTTCCGGCCGGCGTGAAGGAGATGAATGATTCCCTTCTGGCGATGGAGGCGGGCGACCGTCCCGACGACGGGCCGGCCGGGTATCCATCCCAGCTCACTTCTTCGCCGGGCGAGGTCATCGGCCCCGGGATCGGGCCGGACATCGAGGCCATTCAGGATGACCGTCATCCTCCTATCAGGCGCCAGTTTGTGTCTTCTGGCCCGCCGGAGGTCGGACTGGCAGACAAGAACCAGCCGGTCGGTGAACCTGGAGTATCTCCTTTCCAGGAGCACATACAACCACCGCAGGAATGGGTTTCTATAGTGAAGATAGTGAATGCCGTGAAGAGTATGGACGAGGGCCGGCGTCCTGGCAAGGCGGGCCGCGGTCCGGCCGTAGAGCCCGGCCACCCCGCCATGGGTATGAAGGATGTCGATTTTCAATTCTTTGAGGACAGAGGCGATTTCGCGCCGGGAACGGAAGCTGAGCTTTTTATTCAGGGGGGCCGGCACAAAGGTGAGACCTTTTCGCCGGGCCTCCTCCGCCAGCGGGCCCTCTCCACCCGAACAGACGAAGACCTCGAATATGTCTCGGTCCAGGTTCTCGGCCAGGAGAAGAAGAGCGGTCTGCCCGCCGCCGAGGGCGGGCTTATCGATCATCTCCATGATTCTGAATTTTTCCATCGATTCACTCAGCTCCCTCGGCCGGAGGCGAGCCTCCGGAGCCCCTCCCGATAGCGTGCCCTCTCCTCTCTGTCTTTTTTCGACCTGATGAGTCCAAGAACAAGGACATTCCATCTCAAGTAGAACTTCAGGAGACGCCGGGAATTGCGGGAATTGTGCTTCTCATAGAAACGGAGCTGGCTGCGCCGGTATTCCAGGCGGCTCCGCCGACGGCGGGCGGAGGTGGCCGCTCCGCCGACGTGGGCGACCCGGACCGCAGGAAAGAAGATGAGCTTGAAGCCGCGCTCTCTGATCCTTCGGCAGAGGTCGATATCCTCAAAATAAAGGAAAAAATCCTCGTCGAAAAGACCGGCCGCCTCGACCGCTCCGCGCCTGGCCAGCAGGCAGGCCCCGCTCAGCCAGCCGACCTCCCGGGCCTTCCGGGAGGACCGGAGCGCGATCCTGTAGAAAGGGTTGAGGATGAGCTTCTGGCGAATCTCGGAAAAGAAGCTCACCTTCCTGCCGAAAGAGACCTGGAAACGCCCGTTCTCATGGACGAGGGCCGGGCCGATCGCCCCCGCCTCCGGCCGACCCCTGATCCCGGATAGGAGCGCGGCAAGCCCGCTCTCGGGCACGACCGTATCGGTGTTCAGGAATAAACAGAACTCTCCCCGGCTTTGACGAAACCCGATGTTGTTGGCCTTGGGGTAGCCGACGTTCTCTTTGTTTTCGATCAGCCTGACCCGGGGGAAGGCCGCCCTGACCAGGTCAGGGCTTCCGTCCTCGGAATGATTGTCCACCAGGATGACCTCGGCTCTCAAACCGAAAATCGCCTTCTGGAGCGACGACAGGCAGGCGGTCAGGTGGCCGCGGTCGTTGTAATTGACGAGGACGATTGAGAGCTCCGGGCTGCTCTTCTGTCCGGGATCGCTCTGGCCGGAATTCCTCATCCTGGTCACATGCTTCGGATTGAAGCGGCCAGCTCACGCGCCGCCCTTTTCCAGGAAAACCGCTCTCTCCGGCGATCGAACTCGTTCAGAAGCCCGGCCCTCTTCGCCTCGTCAGTAAGAGCCGTCCTCAGGGCGGCGGCGATCACCCCCGACTCGGGCACATCGACCATAAGGGCCAGACCGGAGAAGACTTCGCCCAGTGAGCTGCCGTCCAGGAGCACCGAGGGCGTGCCGCAGGCCAGCGCCTCAAGGGGCGGAAACCCGAACCCCTCGTATTCCGAAAGGTAGGCGAAAGCGTCGACGGAAGAATAATAGAGCGATAGTTCCTCCTCGGGAAGCGACTGATCCCATAAGACCCAGTCCGGCATCGCCGGAGCGGGGGCGTCTCCCCCGCCCAAGACGCCGAAATCCTGCCCGACAAGATAAAGCACCGCCTCCGGTAACCCCGCCTGGAGCAAGCCCACGGCCCGGATGAGCTCGGGAATATGACGCCGCCTGAAAATGGAGCCGAGAAAGCCGACGACCTTTTTCCCGGCCAGGCCTTTTTTCTCCTTCCAGAGCTCGATTTCGGTTCCCGAGGCCCGCCGGAATTTTTCTTCCACGCCGTAGCCGATGATCCTGATCTTCTCCCCGTTGATATCAAAGGAATCCAGGATCTCCTTCTTAACGAACTCAGAAGAGACGACAACAAGGTCCGCCTGCTCCAGGCTCCGTCTGACAAGAAACCTCCGGGTGAAGGAGTATCTTCGAGGATACCATTCGGGATGAGAGACCACCGAGATATCGTGCTCGAAAAGGATGGTCTTCCAAGGACAGGAAAGGGGGAGGACATAGTTTGAGGCGATAAAAAGATCGGGATTCGCCCTCTTCAGGGCCCTTCGCAGAGGCCCGTTCTGCCAACGGAGGTAGCCTCCCCGCCAAGGCAGGAGGCGCTCCTCCACGCGGGGATGGGAGTATTGCCCGATGCCCTCTTTGGTGAAAATGAGGAAATCGTCGTTCGGGCTGAGGTCCGGAAGCTGGACCAACAGATTGTGGATGACCCGGCCGACCCCTTTGGCATCCCGGCCCAGCTCAAAGCCATCCAGCGCTATCTTCATAACCCCTGGACCACCCGCTCATAGAACTCCAGCGTCTCCGTGGCCGCTTTTTCCCAACTGAAATCCCCGGCCCTCTCCTTTCCCCTGGCGATGAGTTTTTTCCTCAGCTCCCCGTCCTCGATGACCGAGACGACCTTCTCCGCCATGCTCTCGGGGCTTTCCGGACGAAAATATACGGCTGCGTCCCGGCAGACCTCTGGAATGGCCGAGGTCTGGGAGGCGGCCACCGGAACCCCGCTGGCCATCGCCTCGACGAGGGGCAGGCCGAATCCCTCACATAGGGAGGGAAAGACGAAGGCGGTGGCCAACCTGTAGGCCTGCCGGACATCCTCTTCATCGAGATAGCCGGCCATCATAACCCAGTGGCCGAGCCCGAGTTTTTCCGCCTGCAGCCGGATGGCTTCAGTGTCCTCTCCCCCGGGGCCGATCAGGACGAGGGGGATCCGAATGCCGTGGAGGTGAACGATCTTCAGGGCCTCGAGGAAACGGACCAGGTTCTTGCGCGGTACCTGGGCGCCCACGAAAAGCAGGAAAGCCGGCGGAAGCTTACAACGTTTTCGCGTCGCCTTGAGCTCGGCGGCCGGGACCTCCTCCAGAAACCGTTTGTCCAGCCCGTGGGAGACGACCTTCACCTTCTTTTCCTCGAGCGCGAAGCGGGAGATGAGTTCGACGGAAGTGAAGTTGGAGAAGGTGAGAATCCCGTCGGCATTCCGGAAAGAGGCGGCGGCCAGACGAAAGAACATCCTGCCCGCTTCCTCTCCGGCCATCTCCGGAAAGTCCATGAAGAAAAGGTCGTGGACGGTGATGATCCTTTTTCCCCGGGTGGGCAAAATGAGCGGGGTGGCCGAATGAGTCAAATCGAGTTTTGTCCGGAAAAAGAGATCCAGCGACGGCCGGCGCTGCTTCTGCCAGAGGGCGTTGAGGAGTTTCACCGGAAGGCGGAGGTCGTGGAATCTCATCCGGACGAAGGGCGGGATCTTCTCGGCGGGAAAACGGTCCTTCCAGGACGAGGAAAGAAGGAAATATTCGTTGGTCGCGTCGATCCTCGCCAGATGGAACAGCAGGTTCCTGAGATAGGTCCCCACACCCGTTTCTTCACGCAGGAAAGGACGGAGGTCAAACCCGAGCCGCATTGTCAGGTAATTTATGTCCGCCCCCGCCAAATGTCAAGGAACGACCCGGCCGGTCCGGTTCTCCATCCCTGTCTCAACGGCTTGAATATTCATTTCCGAGGTGCTATGATTCTCGGGGAGAGGAATTCCATGACAAAGTTCGAAAAGATCGCCAAACGCATCGACGGCTTCCGCGACGAAATGATCAACCTCCAGATCAAGCTCTGCGCCCTGCCGGCCATCTCTCCCGCCAGCGGCGGCGAGGGAGAAGTCAAAAAGGCGGAATTCCTGCTCGATTTTCTCAGGCAATCGGGGTTCGACGATATCGAAGTCATCAAGGCGCCCGACCTGGACGCGCCGGCCGGCTACCGGCCGAACATCCTGGCCGTCCTCAAGGGCGATTCCTCCGCCCGAACCGCCTGGATCATGACCCACATGGATGTCGTCCCCCCCGGGGACCTGGCCCAATGGGATGGAGATCCGTTTAAGGCCTGGGTCAAAGGCGGCAAGGTCTTCGGCCGCGGTGTCGAGGATAACCAGCAGGACCTGGTCGCTTCTCTGTTCGCCGTCAAAGCCTTTCAGGCAGAAGGGATCCGGCCGAACTGCAATATCGGGATCGCCCTGGTCGCCGACGAGGAGACCGGCAGTCGCAAGGGCATCGAATACGTCTTGCGCAACACCGTGGCCTTCCGGAGGAACGACCTGATCGTCGTCCCGGACGCGGGCAACAAGGACGGGACGATGATCGAGGTGGCCGAGAAAGGTATCCTCTGGCTCAAGTTCAAGACCATCGGCAAACAGACCCATGCCTCAACTCCCAACAAAGGGATCAACAGCTTCAAGGCAGCCAGCTTCTTGATCACCGAACTGGAGAGCCTCAACAAGGTCTTCAAAGACCAGGATGAGATCTTCGAGCCTCCCGTCTCAACCTTCGAACCGACGAAAAAAGAAGCCAACGTCCCCAACATCAACACCATCCCGGGAGAGGACATCTTCTACCTGGACTGCCGCGTCCTCCCCCAGTTCTCTCTGGAGGATGTGGAGAAGGAGATCCAGGGGATCGTCAAGAAGATCGAAAACAACTTCAAGGTCAAGATCAGCCTCGAGGACCAGCAGCGGGCTCCCGCGGCACCGCCGACTTCTCCCCAGGCGGCCGTCGTCGCCGCCCTGCGCGCGGCCATCAAGGACGTCTACAAAGTGGAGGCCAAGGCGAGCGGGATCGGCGGCGGCACCGTGGCCGCCCTGTTCCGGAGGACCGGATATGAAGCCGCCTGCTGGTCGCGGGTCGATGAAACCGCCCACCAGCCCAACGAATACTGCCACATCGACAACATAGTCGGCGACTCCAAGGTCTTCGCCCACATCTTCCTGCAGAAATAGGCTACGGGGAGGTCCCGTGACTGAATTCATCCTGGTCCTGACAACCGTCCCGGAGGAGAAAACCGGCCAGGAGATCGGGCGGGTTCTGGTCGAAGATCGTCTAGCCGCCTGTGTGACGATCTCATCGACCGCCCGGTCCGTTTACCGCTGGGAAGGGAAACTCTGCACCGAACCTGAATACGTCCTTCTTATCAAGACCAAAGCGGCTTTGTTCAGACGGCTCGAAGCCAGGATCAAAAAGATCCACCCTTACAAGGTCCCCGAGATAATCGCCCTGTCCATCGAGAAGGGATCGGCGGATTATCTGGGCTGGCTGGACGAAGAAACCGGGATCTGAGAATATCTCCGCTGGGCCTTCTGGGCAGCCCGGATCGTGCCCAGGTGGACGGCCACCGTCTCTTCCATCTCCAGCGCGTACCCGCCGGCCAGGACCACGGCCACTGGAATCCGGAGCCGCCGTGCCTCGCTGATGACGATGAGATCTCTCTGGCGAAGCCCCTCCTTGGTCAGGCGAAGACCTCCCAGCTGGTCCTTTTCGAAGGGGTCGGCTCCGGCCAGATAAAAAACAAGGTCGGGCGAGTATTCTCGATAGAGACGGGGAAAGTGGGAACGCAGGGCGGCCAGGTATTCCCTGTCGCCGTCTCCCGACCAGAGACCGACATCGACGGAGGAGGAGGGCTTGTTCGAAGGATAGAGATCCATCTGGTGGATGGAGAAGGTGAAAGCATAGTCCTTGTCCGCCAGGATATGGGCGGTGCCGTTCCCCTGGTGGAGGTCGCAATCGACGACCATGACTCTCCGGACGGCGCCCTCCTTCTTGAGGACCTCGACGGCAATGGCGACATCGTTGAGGACGCAGAACCCCTCTCCGTGGTCGTGAAAAGCGTGGTGAAAACCGCCCCCAAGGTGGACGGCCAGGCCCCGCTCCAGGGCCAAGCGGGCCGTGCGGATGGTCCCGCCCACCATCAGCCAGGCGAACCGCACCAATTCCAGGGAAAAGGGGAGCTCGATCATGGCGATCTCAGCCGAGGAAAGGGAGGCTGTCTTGAGCTTCTTGACATAGGGCGACGAGTGGACGAGCAGGACATCCTCGTCGGAGGCCGGCTCGGGGGTGATGAAGTTCTCTTTCTTCGCTCCGAGCAACAGGAGCCTCTCGTAGAGGGCCCGGTATTTCTTGATAGGAAAGACGTGCTTGCCGACGTTGAGCATCCAATATTCGTCACTATAGACGAAGGGGATGGGGTACCGCCATTTCTCCAGGACCTTCAGGATGCGCAGCATGCAGAAGCCGAAGTATATAACAGGAACCCGATAAAGACAATTTCCTATCCGGGAAAGTCAATATTTCTGTTTGTCTGATTCCATTTGCGCAGAAAGCCACCCTCGGCCCCCGCACCCCGGGGAACCAGTCCCGTCGGTTCCCCCCTCCGCTACGGGGGCTTCAGGGCGGCTTCCTGCGCCCATCATGAAGACCGTATAATCAGCTACGATCATCGCGGTTCCGGAGATACTTTTGCTTGAAATTGTCTCCCGATTGAATATGATATAGATCTTTAGCAATCATCCCATGATATCCCTAAAAAAGGAGTCGCCCTCATGAAATTATTGACCCGGATGGCCCGCAGCTTCGTGGCCGGTGAAACCATCAAAGAGGCCATAAAAAACGTCAAAAAACTCGATGAAAAAGCGATCATGGCCACCCTGGACGTCCTGGGGGAGAGCGTCAAGGACAAGGAGACGGCGGAAAAGGCCGTCAACGCTTACCTCGATCTCCTGGACGCCATTCCCAAGGCCGGGGTGGATTCGCATGTGTCCCTGAAGCTCACCCAGATGGGGCTCGACATCGACACCGAGTACTGCTACCAGAACGTCGAGAGGATCGTCGGCCGGGCCAAAGGACTCGGGAATTTCGTCCGCATCGACATGGAAGGGACACCTCATACCCAGCGGACGCTGGACCTCTTCTACCGGCTGCGCCAGAAATACGACAACGTCGGGATCGTCGTCCAGGCCTATCTCTACCGCACCGAGAAGGACGTCATGGACCTCAACAAGATCCAGGCGAAGGTCCGGATCTGCAAGGGGGCTTACAAGGAGCCGCCCGACCTGGCCATCAAGAAGATGAAGGATATCCGGGCCAACTTCATCAAGCTCGCCGAAATGCTCTTCAAGGAGGGCGTCTATCCGGCCATCGGCACCCACGATGACAGGCTGATCAGGTGGACGAAGGACTACGCGGCCGCCAACGCCATCGCCGCCGACAAGTACGAGTTTCAGTATCTCTACGGTATCCGGAACAAGACCTTCCAGAAACTCGCCCAGGAAGGCTACCGGGTTCGTTGCTACGTCCCCTTCGGGACGCACTGGCTGCCGTATTTCATGCGGCGACTGCGGGAACGCAAAGAGAACGTCTTCTTCGTCGTCAAGAATTTCTTCAAGCGGTGATGTCGAGTCGCCAGCGCCCGCAAGGAGGACTGTTCTTTCCTCCGCTGACGCAGTCCATCCGGAAGGCAGCCCTGTTCGGCTGGGTGCTCGCCTGGGCGGTGCTCATCGGCGTGAGCTGCAGCTCCCGCGTTCCCGCAGTCCGAACCGAACCGGAAAGAAAGATCGTCGTCCCCTCAGCTCCCAAGATCTCCCTGAAACCTCATCACCGCTCGATGCTTGATGGAATGCGGCAGTCCTTCGACAAAGCGGACGAGATCATCATCGGGATCTACACCGGGAGCTATACAGATGGGCCCGAGGGCCGGGGCTACTATTTTGATCAATTCCGGACTTTTAACAAAGACACCTGGACCTGGGGTCCCGAGATGAACGCCCTTCTCCCCATCCTTTTCCAAGACGTCAAACCCGAGATCATCTCCAACCGGGAATTCAAGTCCCTGTCCAATCTCGATAAAACAGGGATCTGCTGGGACGATTATGAAGGACCGCGGGTTGTTTTTCTTGTGGAAGACATCCCGACGTTGGTATTCCTGAAGCAACTCTTCGACGAGGTCGAAAATGCCTCACGCCGAATTCTTGTCGACACTTATCCCGTTACGAAAGAGTGCCGGGCGAAGGATATCTTTGACCTGATGTTGAGAGAGCGGGCCGGCGCTTTTGAGCGTTTCGGCAGCTTATAGACCCTCCTAACCGAGTCCCGAGTTCATTGACATCCCATGAGCCGCGGATTATATTCTCCGAGGAGGACCGGCGTAGCAAGGGGATTTTATGACATCAAGGAGGGATTCGATGAACCGTTTTCTGGGTTTGACCGGAATTTTCGCATTGTTATTCCTGGTCGGGACGTGTTTATCGTTTGTTTCGTTCGCCGGCTTGGTATCTTCTGACAAGAGCGAAAGGACAATATTCAAAGTGATCGAGAGTTCAGAACAGGCAAATTCTGAGGAAGGCAAAGAGGACGAAAAGACATCCTTGGGGGCCAGAACGGTGATTATTCCGACCCCTGTTTGGGTCATCGGGTCCTACGACCATGAAGGCAAGCCCAATATGATGACGTCATCTTGGGTGGGTGTGTGCAGTTCGAAACCGGCCTCTGTCATGACTTGCCTGAGAGAGGCCACCTATACGTTTGGCAATATCATGGAAAGAAAAGCGTTCACAGTGAATATCCCCTCGGAATCTCTGGGCCATGAAGCCGCCTACGTTGGCCGTATTTCCGGAAGGGACGTCGATAAGTTTATGAGGACAGGATTGACCCCGGTCAAAAGCGCCCTTGTGGATGCTCCCTATATAAAGGAATTTCCGCTGGTCATAGAATGCCAGTTGAAGCAAACGATCGAGTTGGGCTCGCACACCATGTTCATCGGGGAAATCATGGATGTCAAAGCGGACCGATCCGTGCTCAGTGAAGGAGGCGTACCCGATATTGCAAAATTGAAACCTTTTGTGTTTACGCCGGGCAGTTCAAAATTTTACGGAATTGGAAAATATCTCGGCAATGTTTCTGACCTGGCCAAAGAAGCAGAAAAAAGATGGAGGTGATGTCATGATGAGGCTTGATTTCGTTATCTCTGCGATCTTCCTTCTGGCAGGAATAGCCGTTTCTGTCCCGCCGGCCGCGGCGAGCGAAACGAATGTCTTCGATGAATTTTTCTCCGTTCCTCTTGCCGAGGACGAAGCCGCCTTCGTCTTTCTGGGCTATTCCGCGGTCTTGGTGAGAACGGCCAAAGGAGCCCTGATCATCGACCCGGCTAATCTCCTGCTCGACGAGGACATGAGCCATTTCAGCGGGAAAAAGGTCGATGCCGTCCTCTACACCCACGGCCACGGCGA
>DATKXS010000134.1:0-13911 GCA_035528895.1 Candidatus Desulfaltia sp. | reverse complement strand
GGGCGGCGAGAGCTTCGACCTCGGCGGCTCGATTCTTTACGGTCTGGCGCTGGTGGGGATAATGCTCGGGTTCTCCCGCCTCCCGGACCTCTTGGGCGTTTGTCTTCTCCTGGGCGGCCTGGCGCTCGTCTGCGGGTTCGTTTGCTGGGAGAACAGGGCGACCAGCCCGGTCCTCGACCTCGGTCTTTTCCGGATGAACCGGGTTTTCGCCTTCTCTAACCTGGCCGCGCTGATCAATTACAGCGCCACCTTCGCCGTTGGTTTCTTTGTCAGCCTATATCTCCAATATGTCAAAGGGATGAATCCCCAGAACGCCGGGTTTATTCTCATCGCGCAGCCAGCCGTCATGGCCTTTTTCTCTCCCTTGGCCGGCCGGGCCTCGGACAGGATCGAACCGCGGGTCGTCGCCTCTATCGGCATGGCCCTGTCGAGCGCCGGGCTGTTTCTCCTGGCATTTCTGCGGGCCGATTCCGCACTCGGTTTCGTGGTTGGAAGTCTGGCGTTGCTCGGATTTGGATTCGCCCTCTTCTCCTCCCCCAACACGAACGCGGTTATGAGTTCGGTGGAGAAGAAGTTCTATGGCGTCGCCTCGGCCACATTGGGGACCATGCGTCTCGTCGGACAGATGTTCAGCATGGGGATGGCGATGATGATCTTCGCCGTTCTGGTCGGTCGGGTGCAGATCACGCCCGCCAATCAGGCCGATTTCCTGAAGGCGATCAAGACGGGATTCACAATCTTCGCCGCCCTCTGCTTCGCGGGCGTCTTCGCCTCCCTGGCCCGCGGCAAGCGAAATCATTCAGTCCGTTGACATCGGCAGCACGGGGTGATATAGGTTCTCTCTTTCACCCCGCTATGACCATCCTTCGCCCTGTCCATCCTCGAAAAAGGGATGACCGTGAATCTCTATTAAAAGAAGGAGTCGCGCCATGATCACACGCCGGCATTTCCTGAAGATCGGAGGCCTGACCGTCGCGGCCTCAGGATGGGTGAGCAGGCTATTCGGGAGTACCGTCGGGCAGGAGATGCCGTCTCTCCAGAAAATGGTGGCCGATGTGAAGCCGCTGACGGCCCAAGACTATGCCGCCCGCCTCGAGAAGGCGAGAAGGCTGATCGCCGAGAACAAGATGGACGCCCTCTTCCTCGAAGGCGGGACGAACGTGGCCTATTTCAGCAAAGTCAACTGGTGGAGGAGCGAAAGGACATTCGGAGCTGTCTTGAGTCTGGAGCGCGATCCGGTCTGGGTCTGCCCGGCCTTCGAGCAGAAAAGGGCGGAAGAGCTTATCCCCCAGGGACAGGAGATCCGGACATGGGAAGAGCACGAAAGTCCCTATGCTCTGATCGGCGGTATCATGAAGGACCTCGGAGCGGCCGGCGGCCGGCTGGGCCTCGACCCGTCGATGCGACATTTCATCTATAGCGGTCTCCGCAGGGACGCGGCCGGTCTCGAGCTCATGGACGGGGCCGTCGTTACGGAAGGCTGCCGCGGCGTTAAAACGGCCAAAGAAATCGCCTACATGGACCTGGCGAACAAAATCACCAAGATGGCCTACCGAGAGGGTTTTAAACAGATCCATGAAGGGATGAGCCCCCGGGACCTGGCGGCGGCCATCAGTGCGGCCCACCAGAAGATGGGAGTCAGCGGAGGAGGAGGTCCCCAGTTCGGCCCCAATACCGCGTTCCCCCACGGCTCCGTGGCCGTCCGCAACCTGCAAACGGGGGATGCGGTACTCGTAGACGGCGGCTGTTCCGTCGAAGGCTATCGTTCGGACATCACTCGGACCGTCTTCTTTGGTCCGCCGACCGACCGGCAACGCAAGGTCTGGGAAGTCGTCAAGAAGGCCCAGATCGCGGCGCTCAAGGCGGTCCGGCCGGGAGCGACCTGCGAATCCGTCGATCGGGCGGCGCGCTTGGTGATCGAGGATGCCGGTTTCGGTCCGGATAACAAATACTTCGCCCACCGCCTCGGCCACGGCATCGGCCTGGAAGGGCATGAGTATCCGTACCTCGTCCGCGGGAATACCCTGAAGCTGGAGTCCGGAATGACCTTCAGCAACGAGCCGGGGATCTACATCTACGGTGAGTTCGGCGTCCGCATCGAGGACTGCATGGTCGTTACCGAGGACGGCGGCCGAACCCTCGGCGGCCTGGAGGCAGCGGACATCGATAAGCCCTTTGGAGATTAGAATTTGGGGACATGAGCCGAATTTCTGAATTCGGTATGGTGTTCCTATAACTAGGAGGTCATGATGACACGTCATGGCATTTCACGACGGTTGTATCTGGTCCTTTTCGCCACTCTGCTTATAACCGGGATATCCTCGGCCGCCGCCCAGGAGATCGCGGATGTTATGGACTATAAGAACATCCTGCCGGAGAAAGACAGAGAGCAGGTGATGAACGAATGGCTGAAGTGGCGGCTCGACAACATCATCCCCCAGATCATGCGCCGGGAGAAAATCGACATGTGGCTGGTCATCAACCGCGAATACAACGAGGATCCCGTTTATCTGAGCCTCGTGCCCCGGCCGACAATGGCTGCCCGCCGCACCTCGATCCTCATCTTTCACGACCTGGGACCGGAGAAAGGCGTCGAGAGGCTCGCCGGGAGCTACTACGGCATGGAAGGGTGGTATAAGGGGACCTGGGTCGATAAGAAGAAAAAGCAGTTCGAGAGCCTGGCCGAGCTCATCCGGGCGCGCAACCCGAAGAAGATCGGGATCAATACGTCCGAGCACTGGGCCTTCGGTGACGGATTGACGGCTTCCCTTAAGGCCAAGTTGGAAAAAGCGCTCGGGCCCGAGCTTTCTTTACGGTTCGCCTCCGCCGAGAATCTTTGTATCGGCTGGCTGGAGACCCGAAGCCCCCAGGAGATGACTGTCTACCGTCACATCTGCGGGATCGCCCATGACATCATCGGCGAGTTCTTTTCCAACAGGGTGATCACGCCCGATGTCACGACGACCGAAGATGTCGTCTGGTGGATCCGGCAGCGGTACACCGACCTCGGCCTGGAGACCTGGTTCCAGCCGTCCGTCTCGATCCAGCGGGATAAGAGAGAGGCGCCCAAATACAGCGACCGGAACGTGATCCGCCGGGGAGATCTTCTTCACTGCGATGTCGGGATCACTTATCTTGGGCTATGCACGGATATGCAGCTCCAGGCCTATGTCTGCAAGATCGGGGAGACCGACGCTCCCGAAGGCTTAAAAGAGGCCTTGCGCCGGGCGAACCGCCTGGCCGATATTTTCATGGGCGAGTTCGTGGCCGGCCGCTCCGGGAACGACATCGTCGACTCGACGATGAAAAAGGGCGAAGCCGAAGGGCTGCGGCCGCTGATCTACATGCATCCCATCGGTATCCATGGCCATGCGGCGGGGTGCGTAGCGGATGCCCGGTCTCCGGAATCGGCTCCTGAGGACGGCCGGGAAAGGGGCCAATACCCGCTCTTCCTGAACACGGCCTACTCCATCGAGTTCAGCAGCACCACGGCCGTTCCCGAGTGGGACAACCAGGACGCGCGGATTGGCTATGAAGAGGATGCTTTGTTCACCGAGGCCGGCTGCCGGTTCATCGACGGCAGGCAGATCGAGTTCTACCTGATCAAGTAGCCTGAAGCGCCTGCTGGTAATTTTTCTTCTCGGTGTCAAGGAGCGCCGTGGTCCTTGCGGTCCAACCTTTTTTTCCAGACCGGGCAGGAAGCGTCGGGACCGTCCAGGCGGCCGCTGAGCGCCAGTGCTGCGGCGCGGCATCCTCCCCCACATTCCGCGACGTGAGGACAGTCCGTGCAGATGCCGTGCTCCGCGGGCTGCCGCATCATCCGGCAGAGGGCCGAAGTCGCGAACAGGTCCGGCAGCGCGGACTGCCGCACATTACCGAGGCGGGCCGCCGGCAGGTCCAGGCAGATACAGGGCGAGATCCACCCGGTCGGGTTGATGGTCAGACGGTCTCGGCCGGCCCGGCAGCCGCGGTGGACGACGCGGACCCGCTTTGCGGCCCGGGCCATGAACGGATGGTACTGAGCCCAGGGGATGTAGGTTTCGATCAACCACCGCTGAGGGAGCATTATGAAATGCTCCAGTGCCGGGGCCAGGAGTCCAATGACGTCTTCGTCCTGGGGATAGGCGCCGCTGATGCGGTTGGCGTGGACAGGGATATGGACGGTGACGGTCGCCCAGCCTTCCCGCTCCGCAATGTCCAGAAGGCGCGGGATTCCCGGGAGGGTCTCCGGCGTAAGCCGGGTGGAAACGGTCGCGTGGAACCCGTGCGCCTGGATCCTCTTCAGGTTTCCGAGGACGGTATCCAGCAACTCCGGAGATGTGCCATGAAGCTTGGCATAGAGGGCCGGCTCGATGGAGTCCAGGCTGATCTGGAAGGACTTGGTCAGAGTCCTGCGGCGGAGCTCGTCCAGGGCATAGTCGTCCAGAAGGCTGCCGTTGGAGGCGATCCGGACGGAGATGTCGAATTCCGCCAGGGCGGACAGGATGGCGATGAGGTCCGGCCTCATGAACGGTTCCCCGCCCGAGATCAAGACGTCGCGGATTCCCGACTTCCCCGCCTTCCGGGCAACAGCTAAGGCTTCTTCGGTCGTCAGCTCATCGGGAGCCGGAGTCCCCGCATCGGTGAAACAGATCGGGCATCGAAAATTGCAGGAATAGGTGACGTTCCAGAAGAGAGTCCGGAGAGGCGAAGGCTCCATCCAGACCCTTTCACTGGTGTGGCCGGGCCGGAGCTTGAGCTTGACATCCAGCAACTGCGTTACCTCGGAACCTTCTCCTCAGGAAAAGGCTTTGATTCGCAGGGCACAGCTCCTCTTTTCGACCGTGACTTCGAGCGGAAGGCTGGTGACGAGGCTGGCGAAACGAACACTTGTTCCCAGCGATGTTATCAGGCAGCCGTTCAAGCCGAAATTCCCCAGGCCGGCCGCATAGGCCACGTGCCGTTCCGACCAGCTGGAGCTGAAGGTGAATTCCGGGGACCGGAAGGCATCGTATTCGCCTTCGGCCACACCCATGATCGGCCGGCCGAAAATCGATGTGGCCGGGAAATCTTCCAGGACGTTTCCTTTCGCTTCGGACAGGAGCGCGGAAAAAGCCACTTCCAGCCACTTGTTGATACTCCCTGCCGGCCGTTCCTTCTCCTACGCGGACCTCATGGCTTCACCCGATTCTTTGGAGATACTGCCGGTAAGCCAGCAGGAACCAGGGCGTGAAAACCTCGGCGTTCTTGCTGACCTCCTGGGACAAATCCCGAAGGCTGGAAAACCTGAACTGGGCGACCTCGGCAGCGTCCGGTGAGACATCCCGGGCGCGGATGCGACTCGCCCTGAAGACGTGGCAGATCTCCTTTTCGATCCCGACCTCCCGGTAACGGCTCTGGTAAGAAAATTTGAATAAATACTCCAGCGAACCGCAGGTCACTCCGATCTCTTCGGATAGCCGTCGTCTGATAATCATGTCCTGATCTTCGCCGGGATAAAAATGACTGGCCACCGTGCCATCCCAGTAGTCCGGCCAGAGCGTCTTGGCCCGGCTTCTTTGAGCCTGCATCAAACGGTCGGCCTCATCGAAGACCATGACTAAAAAAGCGCTGTGCCAGATCCCGTTGCCGGCGTGGCATTTCTCCTTCTCCTCGATACCTACCGGCCGGCCGTTGGGGTTAACCCGCAGGAGATAGCGGGATGCCGGCCGCTTGACATTGGCGGGCACAATTTTTTTCATGAGGGGACGGCCTTCAACTGTTCTTGAGCGCCAGAATTCATATCTGAATTCGTCTTTTTTTGCAGGAGCCGATTGCTGCCCTGGAGAGAAAAATCCCCGCTAGGACCGGCGGTCATTTTCTGGGCGGATGGATCACCCGGTCTTTGTTTTCGTACGCCCAGCGATAATAAGGGGCATTCATCACCTCGGAGGCGGCGGCTTCATCGATGACGAACTTGGCCCGGGGATGAAATTGCAGGGCGGAGGCGGGGACGGAGGCCGTCACCGGTCCCTCGATCGCCCGGGCGACGATTTCCGCCTTGTCTTTTCCCGAGGCGAGCAGGAGAATCATCTTCGCCTCGAGGATAGTCCCGATCCCCATGGTCAGGCAAAACCGGGGCACCTCGCGCTCGTCCTTGAAAAACGGCCGGCCGGCTTCGACGGTCTCCCTGGTCAGGATCTTCAACCGGGTCCGGGAGGAGAGCGCCGAGCCCGGTTCGTTGAAGGCGATGTGTCCGTTCTTCCCGATGCCCAGGATCTGGACATCGATCCCGCCGACACTCTTGATTTTATGCTCATAGGCCCGGCAGTGCTCCTCGATATCGGTCGGCCGGCCTTCGAGACGGTGGATGTTTTCCCTCCGGATATTGACCTGCTGAAAGAGATTCTGGTCCATGTAATGGGCGAAACTCTGGGGATGCGTTTCTCCTAATCCGAGGTATTCATCCAGGTTGAAGGCGATGACCGAGGAGAAGTCGATCTCCCTTTTTTCGCAAAGGTCGATGAGTTTTTCGTAGAGGCCCAACGGGGTCTTGCCGGTGGCGAGGCCAAGCACCAGGTCATTCTTCCGCTTCCAGGCCTCCTGGATGACCGCGGCGGATTCCGCGCAGACCTGTTCATAATTGGGTTTGATGATGACTTCCATGGCCGTGTCCTTGCAGCGAATCATCCGGATTGGTGACCAATTATATAGGATTTCCCGCCGCGGTAAAAGCTAAATGCCGGCTTGAGATTTTTTTCCGGGCGGCGTATCAATAAAGGGGATGTCCGAAACGAAGACCTGTTTTCTCTTTTCCCGCCTGCTCCTGTTTCTGTTGGGCGTCTCGGCGCTGACGCTGTCTTGCGCTCGAGACGAGAGGTCCAAGAAATTCATTTTCGACCAGGGCGGGATCGTCCGCGGCGGCGTCTCCGAGAAAAAGATCGCTCTCGTCTTTACGGGCCATGAATTCGCCGAGGGAGGGGGCCTCATCAGCGAAGTCTTGAAGCGAAAAAAGGCCCGCGCCGGCTTCTTTTTCAGCGGGGACTTCTACCGGCAGGAAGCGAACGCGGCGCTCATCATCAGCCTGAGGGAAGACGGGCACTATCTCGGGCCGCACTCCGACAGGCACCTCCTGTATTGCTCCTGGGAGAATCGGGAGCAGCTCCTCGTGACCAAAGAGGAGTTCAGCGGTGATATCCTCCGCAACTACCAAGCCATGGAGGCGTTCGGGATCTCCAAGGAGGATGCTCCTTTTTTCATCCCGCCCTATGAATGGTATAACGCGGAGATCGTCAACTGGGCGAAGGAGCTGGGCCTCGTTCTCTGCAATTTCACCGCGGGAACTCTCTCCAACGCCGATTACACGACACCGGATCTGACCAACTACCGCTCCTCCACCCGGATCTACCAGAGCATCTTCGATCATGAACGGTCGGACCCCCATGGCCTGAACGGCTTCATTCTCCTCTTCCACATCGGCACTCATCCCGACCGCACGGACAAATTTTACCGGCGGCTCGAGGAACTGCTGAGCGGGCTTGAGGCGATGGGGTATCGTTTTGTTGGAATCGATGATCTGTTGGGCGCGGGGTGACAAATCCTCGCTTTTCGATTATTTTATAGTCATCATCCTGGAAGACTATAGGAGGGCGCTATGGCTATTCCCTGGCGAGAAAGAAAACGATCATGGACGCTGGCCCTCGGGATCCTTATTCTTGCTTCCCCCCATCTCTTTTCTGAGAGCGCGGCCTTGATCAACTATCCTCTCGACGGCGCCTGGGAGTTCCGTCAGGCCGGTCAGGAGAACTGGCGCCAGGCCATCGTCCCGGGATGCGTTCACCTGGACCTCATGGCGGCCGGGATCATACCCGACCCGTTCTACCGGGACAACGAGGCCCGGGTTCAGTGGGTCGAGAACGAGGACTGGGAGTACCGGAAGGAATTCAAGCTGCCCGGCACGATAAGGAACAAGGACCATATCGATCTGGTGGTTCTGGGGCTGGATACGTTCGCCACGATCTTCCTGAACGGCCAGAAGGTCGGCGAGACCGATAACATGTTCCGCGGCTACCGGTTCGATATCAAGCCATTCCTCCGTCCCGATGAGAACGAACTCCTCATCCGTTTCGATTCACCCGTCCGGCGGGCCAAGGCCCTGGAAGAAAAGCTTCCCTACAAGCTTCCCGGAGGGTCCCCTCACATCCGCAAGGCGCCCTATCATTTCGGCTGGGATTGGGGGCCGCGCCTCGTCACCTCCGGCATCTGGCGCCCGTTGGCCATAGAGGCCTGGGAAGGGGCCCGTTTGGGGGAGTTCGAGGTTACCCAGGAGTTTCTTGAAAAGAACAAGGTTTTGCTGAAGACCAGGGTGGAGATCCTCTCCGACCGGGGCCAGGAAGTGGCCATCAAAGCCAGCATTTCGGGAAAGAAACCGTTCTCGCACAGCGAAAAGATCGATGTCAGGTCCGGGGCTAACCTCAACGAAAAATCTTTCAGCATTATCAACCCCGACCTCTGGTGGCCGGCGGGGATGGGAGATCAGAACCTCTGCGACGTCAGGATCGACCTTTACCAGAAAGGCCGGCTTCTCGATTCGACGACAAAGAGGATCGGTTTCCGGACCCTTCTTCTTGAGCAGAAGGAGGACGAGTGGGGGAAAAGCTTCCGGTTCGTCGTCAACGGCATTCCCTTCTTCGCCAAGGGCGGCAACTGGATCCCGGCCGACTCCTTTCCGCCGCGCGTCACCCGCGAGCGATACGAATCGCTCCTTCGCGATTGCGTGGCCGCCAACATGAATATGCTTCGTGTCTGGGGCGGGGGGATCTACGAGTCGCCCGATTTCTACGACCTTTGTGACGAACTGGGACTGGTGGTCTGGCAGGACTTCATGTTCGCCTGCGCCATGTTCCCGGGGGATGAGGCCTTCCTGGAGAATGTCCGAGCCGAGGCCGAAGATGTGGTCAAAAGACTCCGCCACCGCCCTGCCATTGCCCTCTGGTGCGGAAACAACGAGTGCGAGGAGGGCTGGTTCCACTGGGGCTGGAAAGAGCAGTACCCGGCGACGGTCTGGAGTGATTATGAAAAGATCTTCCACCAGGTCCTTCCGCAGACGATCGAGAGGCTCGACCCCAGCCGGGCCTACTGGCCGAGCTCGCCCCACTCGGAGAAGGTCGGCGAGCCGCGTTCGGAGCAGTCGGGCGACATGCACTACTGGGGGATCTGGCACGGCCAGGAGCCGTTCAAGGAATACCGGAAGAAGTTCCATCGCTTCTTCAGTGAATTCGGATTCCAGTCGTTCCCGCTCCTCGAGACGGTGAAGACGTTCGCCCTGCCCCAGGACTGGAACATCACCTCCCCGGTCATGGAACAGCATCAGAAACACCCCATGGGCAATCGCCTCATCCTTCTTTACCTGCTCGACCATTACCGGCTGCCGAAAAATTTTGAATCCCTCCTCTGGGTGAGCGAAGTCCTGCAGGCGGAAGGTATGAAGACGGCCGTCGAGCATTTCCGGAGCCAGATGCCACGCACCATGGGTGCGCTCTACTGGCAGATCAACGACTGCTGGCCGGTGGCCTCCTGGGCGGGCATCGATTACACCGGCACCTGGAAGGCCCTCCATTATTACGCCAGGAGGTTTTACGCTCCGGTGCTGGTCGTCCCTGTTGACGATGACAAAGATCTCCGCATCTTCAGCATTTCCGACCTGGACCAGCCGCTCGACGCCGAGTTGTATCTGGGAGTTTTCACCTATGACGGGACCGCCGTCCAGCAGGCCAAGACGCCCATCCGGCTCGACCCGCGCAGCAGCCGCCTGGTCGCCAGCAAGCCGCTCGAAGAATTGCGCAGCGGCCTTCAGCCCAACGAGGTCTATCTGGTCTGCGAATTGAAGAAGGGCGAGACGACGCTCAGCTCGAGCGTTTTCCATTTCTCGGAGCTCAAGAGAGTCGAGCTTCCCCAGCCCGAGATTCGGCCGGAGGTCTTGGAGAAGGACGGCCGGCCGTTCGTCCGGCTGCAGGCTACGAAGTTTGCCAAGAACGTTTATCTTTCCGCCGCCGGGATCAAGGGCCGGTTCAGCGACAATTTCTTCGACCTCGTTCCCAGCCGGAGTTGCGAGGTCGAGTTCGTCTCCGACCAGCCGGTGAGCGCGGAGGAGCTCAGGCAGAGCTTGAAAATCATCTCCCTGAGGGATACCTATTGAGCCGCCGCCGGACCCTTCTGCTTCTGCTTGTCATCCTGCTGGCCGGGATGTGCTCCCGGCGGTCGACCGCCCCGGAGAATCTGGAACCAGAATCACAAGCCCTGACCAAGATCGTCATGGGCTATTATCCGGCCTGGAAGAAAGGGGCCTATGATTATAGCCGGCTCAGATATGAGCACCTGACGCATATCGCCCACGCTTTTACCAAGCCTGATGCCGAGGGCCATCTCATCGTCGACGATGATTATATCTATTCGGAGCTTGTCGATGCGGCCCACCGGAACGACGTCAAGGTTATCATGAGCATCGGCGGCTGGGGGAACTGCGAGGGATTCCCGGGGATGGCCGCTTCCGTTGAGACGCGAGCCCGGTTCATCTCCCAGGTTCTCGCGTTCCTTAAGGCCAATCATTATGACGGGGTCGATATCGACTGGGAGTTCGTCTCCAACCCGGCCGAACAGCTGAATTTCGTCCTCTTCATCAAGGAGCTATCGGCAGCCCTCAAGACGGAGAGCCCGCCGCTCGAACTCACCATGGCCGCTCCCTCCGGCCATTATTGGGGAAAATGGATCAGCTATGAAGAGGTCGTCGGCTGCTTCGATTTCATCGCTGTCATGACCTACGACTACCACGGCGAATGGAGCGACCACTCGGGACACAACTCCCCGCTCTACTCCTGTGCCGGCGACAGCTGTGGTTCCTGGCATGACAGCTTTCTCTACCACATTTCCCGGGGCATTCCCCGTGAGAAGCTCTTGCTCGGCCTGGCTTTCTTCGGCCGGTCGTTTGACTGTCCGGAGTTCTACCAACCGTTCCGGAGGAGCCTGCAATACGGATATGATGAGATCGTCGAGCTCCGGGATTCGGGCTGGGTCTTTTTCTGGGATGACTGCGCCCATGTGCCTTTCCTCCGGAAGCCGGACAAGAGCGTTGTCCTCTCCTATGATAATGAGCAGTCGGTCGCCCTGAAGTGCCGGTATGTCAAGGAGAACGGGGCCGCCGGCGTCATCATCTGGGAACTGACCCAGGATGATTCCCGGGGGGAACCCGCTCTCTTGAAGCGCGTCGGCGAAACCTTCAGAACAGGTCAAAGCACGCCTTAATATGAAGAGCGGAGACATAAAAAGGAGTCATCGTCATGATCGTCAAAGCGAAGGGCCATTGGAAATCAGGGATTTTATTTTTCGTTTTGCTCTTGATCGCGGCGTCGAGTTCCGGACTCTCGCTCGAAAAGCAGAAGGATTTCTATCCCGTTTCCGTCTGGTATGCGGGGGGGAAGGCCCGCGCGCCGATGCTCGAGAAAGTGACGGCTGATTCCCCACGCCTGTGGAAGAAGGACCTGGAGCAGATCAAGAGCCTCGGCTTCAACACCGTCCGCTGCTGGATCGAATGGACGAACTGCGAGCCCGTCGAGGGCCGGTATGATTTCAGCGCCCTGCGTACCGTTGTCGACCTGGCCGAGCAGGTGGGCCTGAGGGTCATCGTCCAGGTCTATATCGACTCGGCTCCCGACTGGGTGGGGAGAAAGTACCCGGATTCCAAGTTCGTGGCGTCGAACGGCCTGGCCGTCGAATCGCAGGCGGCACCCGGTTTCTGTTTCGACCACCTCCAGGTGCGGACGAAGATCCTCCAGTTCTTCAGCGAGGCGGCCAAGGTGGTCAAGGACCGGCCGGCCTTCCTCGGATGGGACCTCTGGAGCGAACCCCACATCATCAACTGGGCGGAGATCTACCATCTCGGGGACCTTGAGAACCTCCAGTTCTGCTACTGTCACTCGAGCCTGGCCAGGTTCCGGGACTGGCTCAAAGCGAAATACCAGACCCTCGCCAACCTCAACAAGGCCTGGTACCGCACCTTCGAGAGCTGGGAGGAGGTCGACCCGCCCCGTTTCGGGACGATCCTGACCTACACCGATTACATCGATTGGAAGAACTATATCTCCGACAAGCTGGCCGAGGACCTGGAGATGAAAGCGGAGGCGGTGGAGGCGGTCGTGCCCGAGGGAGTCGTGACCAGCCACTCGGCCATCCCCGGCCTCTTCAGCCGGCCCGGCTGGAGCGGCACGCCCGACGACCGCAAGATGGCCGCCGCTGTCGATTACTACGGAGTCTCGATCTACCCCAAGCATGCCTGGACGGTGAGGCCCTGGTCGCCGTTCTTCCGGGCCGCCGGGAACGATTTCATCCGGTCGATGAGCTGGGCCAACGACGGCTTCTATATCGGCGAGCTCCAGGCCGGCTACGGCGTCTTCGGGATGAAGCTGAGTGTTCCGGTCGTCGGGGCCGACCTTCGCGACTGGATGTGGTCAGTGGTCGCCTGCGGAGCGCGGGCCGTCAACATCTATGCCTATTACCCGATGAGCTCGGGGTATGAAGCCGGGGGGTACGGGCTGGTGGAGCTGGACGGGAAAGTCACCGAGAGGGCGGTAGCGGCCGGGAAGATCGCCCGGATCATCACTGAGAACATGGAGCTTTTCCTGAAAGGCCGGCCTCCGCGGGCGGAGGTGGCCATTCTTTACAACCCGCTCTCCCATATGGTCGGCGGCCAGCAGGCTTTTACGGGAGAAGGACAACCGGTCGGGGTCAATAACCTGAGTGAGTCTCTCCAGGGCATCCACAGAGCTTATTTCGAGAGGCACATCCCGGTGGACTTCCTCCACGTCATGGACCTCACCCCGGAGCGCTGGCGCCGCTACAAGCTGCTGGTCGTCCCCTATCCGGTGATGATGTCCCAGGCGGACGTGAAAAAGCTCATCGCCTATGTCGACGACGGGGGAACGCTCCTCACCGAGGCGCGCTGCGGCTGGATCGATGAGCGCGGCTTTTCCGCCGACATCATCCCCGGCGGCGGGCTGCACGAGGTTCTCGGCTGCCGGGAAGCCTACCTCATGCCGCTCCAGAAGCCGTCGACGCTCAGGATCAAGGGAACCCACGAGGCGATGCCTTTGCTCCGGGACGGCGACAAGCTCGACACGCTGTTCTTCGAGGAGGGTTTTGAGCTTCTCGGAAGCAAGGCGCGGGTCCTGGCCGAATTCGAGAACGGCCGGCCGGCGATCGTCTATGCCCGGCAGGGAGAGGGGAGGGCCATCATCGTCGGCTCGTTCATCGGGTCGGCCTATCACCATTTTCGAAATCCCAACAACGGGAAGTTCCTGGCCGGGCTGGCTGCCTGGCTGAAGGTCACTCGGCCCGTCGAAGTTTCAGTCGCAGAGGACGATGTTCTCGTGGAAACGAGGCTCCTGGAAGCAGAAAACCGGCGGCTGCTCTTTGCCTTCAACCGCGGCGATAGGCCGGCGACGGCTGAGTTCGCCGTCGCCCTGCCGGATAAAAGCGATCGGGCGATGAACCTGGAGACCAAAGAGACCATCCCTTCTCAATTTAAGGAGGGCCGGTTGCACTTTACAAAAGTCCTCGAGTCCGGCGAAGCCTGGGTCGTCCTGTTGGATTGAAATGTAGGGACATGAACCGAATTTTTTAATTCGGTATCGTGTCCCTATATTTCTCTTAAAGCGAGGATGAATTGAATCGTCAAGCAAAGCAAGAATACTGCGGCGGGATCGATGTCGGCGGGACCAAGATTGCCGCCGCCCTTTTCACTGAAGATGGCCGGATGTCCGGCCGAAAGAGGGTCCCGATCGACAGGGGATCCCCGGAAAAACCGGTGCGCCAGATCATCGGTTTCATCCACGGCCTCGAGGATCAGGCCCGGCGAAAGGGCGGATGGCTGCGGGCCATCGGTATCTGCATCCCCGGAGT
>DATKXS010000133.1:0-2683 GCA_035528895.1 Candidatus Desulfaltia sp. | reverse complement strand
GGAGATGGTCGCTGCAGCCAAGAAGTGGCTCGAGTTGGCCTTTCGCAGCCAACAGGAAGACGGCTTTTTCGGCCCGTCCGAAAACCGGGCGAACCGGGACCTCTGGCCCAACATGCTCGTGCTGTCCTGTATGCAAAGTCTGTTCGAGGCGACAGGCGATGAGCGAGTGATTCCGTTCCTGACCCGATATTTTCGCTTCGAGCATGAGCTCCCGATTGACGACCTCCTGCCCGGGAGCTGGCAGAAACTCCGCGGCGGCGAGAACCTGGAGAGCGTCTACTGGCTCTACAACCGGACGGGCGAGCCGTTCCTTCTCGGCCTAGCCCGGAAACTCTACGAACGGACCGCCGACTGGGAGGCCGACATCGTCAGCCCGGAGCGAGACAAAAGCTGGGAAGTGAGCTCCTTCTACCACGGCGTGAATATCACCATGGGTTTCCGCTATCCCGCTGTTTACTACCAGCAGACGAAAGAGCAGAAATATCTCGACCTGGTCGAAAAGAATTACCGGCTCATCATGGGCAAGTACGGCAGGCAGCCAGGGGGCATGTTCGGGGCGGACGAGAACATCCGGCCCGGATACGTCGACCCGCGCCAGGGCGCCGAGACCTGCTCGATGGTCGAGTTCATGCACAGCCACGAAGCGCTCCTCAAGATCACGGGAGAGACTATTTATGCCGACCGCTGCGAAGAGATCGCCTTCAACTCCCTGCCGGCCGCGATGACTCCGGACCTGCGGGGGCTCCACTATCTGACGGCGCCCAACCTTATCTCCTGCGACAGCTCCGGCGAGCACGATTTCCAGAACGAGGGGACGCTGGTCTCTTACGACCCCTGGTCCTACCGGTGCTGCCAGCATAACGTGGCCTTCGGCTGGCCCTATTTCGCCGAACATCTCTGGCTGGCCACGGCCGACAACGGTCTGGCCGCGGCCCTGTACGCGCCGTCCGAAGTCAAGGTCAAGGTGGCCGAAGGCGCCGTCGTCGAGATCTCCGAGGACACCTCATATCCTTTCGGAGATTTAATCGATTTTACCGTCTGGACGGAAGCGGCGGTCCGGTTTCCGCTGTATCTCAGGATCCCGGGCTGGGCTTCTGAGGTCTCGATATTCATCAACGGAAAGGGGCAGCCGGTCAAGTCTCAGCCCGGCGCCTACGCCATCATCCACCGGACTTGGCGAAACGGCGACCAGGTCCGCCTGGAATTCGCCCCGAGGATCACGGTCCAGATCTGGGAAAAGATCGGGAACTCGGTCTCGGTCCGGCGCGGGCCACTCTGGTTTTCACTCAAGATCGGAGAAGACTGGAAGCGCTACGGCGGGACGGATGAATGGCCGGCCTACGAGATCCTGCCGACGACGTCCTGGAACTACGGCCTGGTCCTCGATCCCACTCATCCCGAGGGCTCCATCGCCCTGGCCGGTCGGAAGACACCTTCTTATCAGCCCTTCGCGCCCGAAGCAGCGCCCATCGTCCTCAAAGCCAGGGCCAGGCAGATCCTGGAATGGAAAGCCGAACGACGAATGGTCGGCAAGGTTCCGCCTGGCCCGGTCCGTTCCTCCGAACCGGTCACGGAGATCCTGCTCATTCCGATGGGCTGCGCCCGGCTCCGCATCTCGTCATTTCCATGGATCGCTGAGTAAATCATAAGGGCGCCGGACAGGCGACCCGGGGAGGGCATTATGAGAGGTGTTTCCAGGCCGGGGCTGTCGATCGTCGTCATCCTTTTTCTGGCTACGGCGGCCATGGGCAGCCTCCCTCAAGAGAAAAAGCCGCCCGCAACATTCAAACCCCGAGAGTTCACTGCTCACCTCATCGGCCACGCCCACATCGATTTGGCCTGGCTATGGAGATGGGAAGAAACCATCCACGATATCGTCACCCATACGTTCCGGGGCACTTTGGAGCAGATGGACAGATTTCCAGGTCTGACCTTTGCCCAGAGTCAGGCCGCCGTCTATGAGGTAATGGAGAAGCAGTACCCGGAGCTTTTTGAGAAGATCAAGGACAAGGTCAAATCCGGAACCTGGGTTCCGGTCGGAGGGATGTGGGCGGAGCCCGACTTGAACATGCCGGACGGTGAGGCTTTCGCCCGGCAGCTTCTCTACGGGAAGAAATATTTCCTGGAGAAATTCGGGGTCGACGTGACCGTGGGCTGGAATCCCGACGGCTTCGGACATAATTTCCAGCTCCCCCAGATCCTGAGCAAGGCCGGAATCAAGTATTATGTTTTCGAGCGCTGCGCGCCCGACAAAACGCCGGTCTTCTGGTGGGAAGGCCTGGACGGGTCGCGCCTCCTGGCCTATGTGCCCCCCGGATGGTACCTTGTGAACCTGAAAGACGGCGTGCGGGACCTTCTCGACCAGGCGTCCAAAAACACAGCGCTCAAGGATTTCATGCTCCTCTACGGCGAAGGGGATCACGGCGGAGGGCCGCGGGCGACCGACCTCGCGGCCATCAGCAAGTTCAGAACAGACAAGAACCATCCGCGGCTCGAGTTCGTGACGCCGGAGAAATACTTCCGGATCATTCAGTCGGCCGGAGTGGAGTTTCCGGTGCTCAAACAGGAGCTGAATTTCACTTTCCCGGCCTGCTACACGACCCAGGCCGAGACAAAAAAGTATAATCGACAGCTCGAAAGCCTGCTCCTCACCGCCGAAAAATTCTCGGCCGTCGCCGTCTCG
>DATKXS010000132.1:0-16550 GCA_035528895.1 Candidatus Desulfaltia sp. | reverse complement strand
GATCAGGAGACCCAGCAGGAGCTGGCTGTAGGCGAGAAGCTTTCGCGCCGGCATATCAGAGACACCACGCTGTACGGTCACTCGACTTTGTGATTTTCTGAATCAAGATACCATATAATAATAACGATGTAAACACGACGGAAGTTTCGCGAGGCTCGGGGCAGTGGCATCGAAACCGCGCCCGTTTTCCCCGGCGCGGAAACTGTCATTGCGAGCGAAGCGAAGCAATCTCATTGAGATCGCCACGGCGTCTCCGACGCCTCGCGACGCCCGCTCGCTCCTCATACGGGTTTCTCATGCCACTGCCCCTCGCCTTGGTTACCTTTTTCGTGATTCAACCGCTCCTCATTCGGCTGCATATTAGCTGATTCGATGCGCTTCGTTGTGTGTGGTCGCCTGATTAACTATAATGAGGCGCAGGTGTTTGTAACCGAGAGGAGAAACAGAGAATGAGCGAGATTTCCGATTTCCGGAGCGATACGGTCACCCGTCCCACCGAGAGCATGCGGCGAGCCATGGCCGAGGCGGTCGTCGGCGACGATGTCCTCGGCGACGACCCGACGGTTGAGGAGCTCGAAGCGCTGGCCGCCGACATCATGGGCAAGGAAGCGGCCCTCTTTGTCCCGTCGGGGACGATGGGGAATTCGATCGCCGCTAAGGTCTGGACGCGCGAGCTCGAGGAGGTGATCGTCGAAGCCCGGTCGCATATCTACAACATGGAATCCACCCACCTGACCTTCATCTCTCGAGTGACCCCGCGTCCGCTCGCTTCGCGGCGCGGGGCCATGGACCCGGACGAGGTCGAAGCCAATCTCAAGAAGCCGTCCGTCCATATCCCGCGGACCTCCCTGATCTGTGTCGAGAACAGCCATAATAACTGGAGCGGGGCCGTCGTTCCGCTCGAAAACCTGAGGATGCTCCGGGCGGTCGCCGCCAGACACCAGCTCAGAATCCACTTGGATGGAGCGCGGATCTTCAACGCCGGCGCCGCCTCCGGCGTCCCGGTGAAGGACTACGCGGCACTCGCCGATTCGGTGATGTTCTGTCTTTCCAAAGGGCTCTCGGCTCCGGTGGGATCAATGCTGGCCGGTCCGCGCGATTTCATCGATCAGGCGCGCCGGGTCCGCAAAGCGCTCGGCGGCGGGATGCGCCAGGCGGGTGTGCTGGCCGCGCCCGGGATCATCGCCCTGACCGAGATGATCGGCCGGCTCGTCGAAGACCATGCCCGGGCCAAGAAGCTGGCTACGGCCATCAGCCGGCTGCCCGGCGTCAAGCTGGATCCCAATGAAATCGAGACCAACATCATCATTTTCGGATTTTCGTATCCGCGTCTTTCCGTCCCCGAATTCCTGGCCGAACTCAGAAAACGCCGCGTCCTCGCCCTGGCCACGACCGGAGGAGTCCGCTTCGTCACCCATAAGGACATCGACGACGAGGATGTCGAGCGGGCGATGGCCGCCTTTAAAGAGATCTTAGGCTAGCGATTCGACGACGAGCTGGGCCAGGTCCTTGACCTTGATATCGGCCTTGTCCTTGTCCTTGAGTCCGTCCTTGAGCATATTGAGGCAAAAGGGACAGGATGTCGCCGTCACCTCGGCCCCGGCGGCGATGACCTCGTCGGTCCGCAGGTGGTTGATGCGCTGACCGAGCTTCTCTTCTGTCCACATCAGCCCCCCACCGGCGCCGCAGCAGAAGCTGTGTTGACGATTGTTCTTGAGCTCTCGGAACGCCTCCGGGGCCAGCGCGGCGATGATCTGCCGGGGCTCGGCGACGATCCCGTTGTGGCGTCCGAAATAGCAGGAGTCGTGGTAGGTCAGCCGGAGAGCTCCCTTCGGCCGGAGGGGCAGGCGGCCGTCCTTCAACAATTGCTGGATCAAAATGAGATGCGGGATGACCTCGATCTCGGCCAGCCGCGCCTGGTCCTTTTCTGGGACTCCGGAGAGGAGTCCCCGGAGCTTGGGATATTCGTTCTTGAAGGTGTTGTACCCGTGGGGACAGAAGGTGATGATTTTTCTCACCTGATACCGGTTGAAGAGTGCAATATTTTCCGCGGCTAGGGTCTGGAAGAGATACTCCTGGCCCAGCCGGCGGGCCGAATCGCCGCAGCATTTCTCTTCCGTCCCCAAGATGGCGAAATCGAAGCCGGCCTTTTTCAGGATCGTCACCATCGCCTTGGCGATCTCGGTGCCTTCTTCATCGAACGATCCGGCGCAGCCCACCCAGAGGAGGTATTCGGCCGACCCGCGCTCCGCCATCACCGGCACGTCCAGACCGGCGGCCCAGTCCGCGCGCTTGGCGAACCCGATCCCCCAAGGATTGGAGTTGGACTCCAGGTTGCGGAAAAAGGCGTTGAGCTCCTGAGGGAACCGGCTCTGCATCAGGACCTCACTCTGCCGGACCCCGACGATCTTCCGGATGTGCTCGATCTCGACCGGGCAGACGTGTTGGCAGGCGCCGCAGGTCGTGCACGTCCAGATCTCTCCTTCGCCGTGGACGTCGGGGAACAGCGAGGGGAGATCGTCGCGCTTTGCCGGGACCAGGTTTCGCCTCTGGCCGAGAAGGTGCTTCTCCAGGTTGAAGATGAGCATCTTCGGTGAGAGCGGCTTGCCGCTGGCGAAGGCCGGACAGGCGTCCTGGCAGCGGCCGCATTCCATGCAGGCGAAGGCGTCAAGAAAATCCTTCCAGGTGAGGTCGGTGGCTTTCTCCGTGCCGAAGACCTCCGCTTTCTCGATGTCGATGGGCCTAAGCTCGCGGCTCGAGCCCGGAGCCCGGAAGTAGACGTTCACCGGCCCGGTGAACATGTGGAAGTATTTGGAGTGGGGGACGTAAGCGATGAACCCGAAGACCACCAGGATATGGAGCCACCAGGAGATCTTGAAATGAGCGGCCAACGTTCCCGGCACCCGTCCGGTGAGACCCGCGGACAGGAATTTTCCGAGGAATGACAGCCGGACGCTCTCCGGGTGGGACGCGATGGCGAAAGCTTCGAAATAGAGGTAACTGAGGGTCACGATGATCAAGAAAATGTAGATCAGGCCGGAGTCGAAGGGTGTGGTCTGGTAGGCCTTCGGCCGGAGGAGAAAACGCCGGATCGCAAAAAAGCCGACGCCGACCAGAACGAGGATGGCGAATACGTCCACGATGAGCGAGAAAAAGAGGCCGAAGCCGGTGTCGCCGAAAAGATAGAATTTATCGAAATATCCTTCCAGCGTATGGTTGACGGTCATGGTATCGAAGGTTAGGGCGCCGTAGAAGATAAAGACATGCATGAAGCCGGTGAAGACGCGCTCGTTCTTGAGGGTGCATTTCTGGAGGAAGACCTTGGCCAGCGTATCTCCCAGCCGGCGGAAAAGGCCGTCCCCTCGCTCTTCCGGCCTTCCCCGGCGGAGAATCTGGAGCCTCAGATAAACAGGATAAACGAAGGCCCCGATCGTAAGCAGGATGATCACTGAGAACACGACTTTTTCCCAAGGTGAAAGCATGCTCCCTCCTGTTAAAAAGGAATGGCGATCCCCCAGACCAACCTAGAGAATGTTTGCTTGTTCCCCAGCGGGCTCCTCCGCGCGTCCGTCCAGATACCCCCTCCGATCGTGGCCTCGAGCCAATCGTCCAGGCGAAAACGCAGGATGAGGTCGGCCAGCCCCGTCTCGACCCGGCCGAAGACCGCGCTGGACTGTCCGAGGACCTGGAGGCTCAAGCTGCCGGTCTTACCGAATGAGACCCCGACCCGGAGGCCGTATTCCTGCGCGAGCTTTTCGCCCGAGAGGTCGAGATAGGCCTTTTGATTGGTGTTGTGGAAGAACCGCAGGAAGGGTTCGACGAGGAAGGATTCCCGGACCCAGGCCAGATGGAGCCCAATATAATTCCGGTTGGTGTAGTAGGGTTTGCCGTTCAAGTAGCTCGTGTGGTCCGAGTCGTGGTCCGAGTCGTGGCCGATATCCAGGGCCAAGGCGCCGGCCAGGCGCTGCCGGAGCGAAAAATGCCAGTCGAACTTGGTCCTCTCGCCGTCCTTGTCATGAGTGACGAGCTGGGCGTGAAAAGCCGTGCCCGAGGTGATGAAGAAATAGTCGTGAAACCCGAAGTTCCAGCGGTCCTCTTCACCGCTGAGGTCATTGTAGCTGGGATAGCTCGAGGGATAGAGGAGCTGCCCGAACAGCTCCCCGTGCATTGTGATCCTCTTTTGGGCGAGCAGATTGTCCTTGGGATCATACCGGCGGTAGATGAAGAGCTCGTGGCCGGGAAGGACGGACGGCAGGAAGAGAAGCCCGGCAAGTCCCCAGAATAACGCCGTCCCGATCGGTCTTCTGTTTTTATTAGAACTCATACCGTATTCCCAAACGAACGAGGCGCGGCGACTGGACCTCGGTGGCGCAGCGGAGCGTGAAATCCGGCCCTGTCCATTCGTTCTCTTCAGTCGCCAGTGCCCAGTTGAAGATGTTGTAGATATCGAGGAAGACCCGGCCGCGGGCTTCTCCCAGGGCGATGACCTTCTCGAGACGAAGGTCCACGGTCATATTGAATTCAAAGCGGGCCACCCCGCGGGAAAAGGCCTGGACATAGAAGGGTCCCTGGTTGAGCCCGGTGACGATGATCTTGCGGCTGAAGGGCTGGCCGTCGTAGTACTTCACCAGCCCGGACAGCCGGAAGCCGTAAAGAATCGGGACGCTCCACCCGAGCCTGGCCGTGTAGGCCCGGTCGAAGCGCAGACGCCCCTTGGCAAAGAGGAACGTGTTCGGGTTGTCGTACAGGGCGCCGATGACGCCGTCGTCGTTTTCGTATTCGGTGTTTCCCGGGCTCGAAGTCCCGCTGGCTTCGGTTGCGGTGGCCGAGAAGAAGAAGACCGAGCCGCGGCTGAACTTTTTGACCAGGGTCAGGTCGAGTCCGCGGTAGCGGTTCACCCGGCTGCCCGCATCCGGGTTGGTGAGCAGGAAGAAGTCCTGGCCCAGGGTCTCTTTTTTCTGGTTATAAACGGTGAGATAGAGATCGTCGTGATTGCCCGGAATCGAGTCGTCTCCGGGGTCATAGATCTGGACGGGATCGTAGGCCGTGAGCGGGACTCCGATGTTGAGCGTCTCGACGAGATGACGGGTTTCCCGGTAGAAGCCCGCCAAGGTCAGATACAGATTGTTCCGGAATATCTTCGTGAAAGAGACTGAGAACTCGTCCGTGTAAGGCCTTTTGAGGTCCGGGTCGATCCGGCTGAAATAAGGGCCTTCCCGCCGCCAGAGCGGTCCCGTTTCATCGGTCTGAACCCGGTTATCCCCATTTCGGTCCGTCCAGGGATAGGCCAGCCCGCCCAGTCCCTGAGGATTTTCGAAGGTCAGGTAGCTGAGGGGGAGGTGAAAAAAATAGCGGCCGGCCGATACCCGGAGCGTCAGGGAGCGATCTCGCAAGAAGGGGAGGGCGAACCCGAGCCGCGGAGACAGCTGAAGCCAGTTGATCTTCCCGCCTGTATCCCGCTCCGGGAAGCCCGGAGTGCCGGTGGAGGCCGTCGTTGGCACCCATCCTCTCGTCGAAATCAAGTGGAGGCCGAAGGACAGAGAGGCCAGGCTCCTCAGGGTGATCGTGTCCTCCGCGAAAAGGTGGATATCTTGGGCCTTCTCTTGATGCTGGAGAGGTGTGTTGAAGCGGACGATCTCGAAAGGCGCGTCATCGAGGTAATGAAGGTGGATATTGTCGAGGATCTCCGTTTCCGCGGATGAGGCCGCCCGGCGCAGGGAGAAACCGTAGTCGATCCTCTGATGGACCCGAGTCCCGCCCAGGAGAGTCTGTCCCTTTCCTTGCAGAATGTACGAACTCCGGTCCTCCGGACCGGCGATGGCAGCGGCTCCGGACGGAATCTTCTTGAAGACCTCTTCTCCGTGGAGCTCGGTGACGCCGTCCTGGAACTCGGAGCGGGAGCTGCCCTTGTTGAAGGCGGCTCCGAGCTCGAAATGATGATTCGGATGGAGGCGCAGGCGCCAGATGACCTGGAATACGTTGAAGAGGTTTTTTCGGTCGAGTGTCGCCGAGAACGGTACCTCCCGGGCCGCTCCGGCGGTGGGATGACGGACGACCTGGCCGGTCCAGAAAAAGTGGAGAGAGCCCCATCTTAAAAGGTAAGTCAGATTGACCAGGGCCGAGGAGACCGTCCCTTTGTCGTCCGGAGAGAACTCGGCGATATCCCGCCTCAGGTTGAGGTGAGATAGGGAGGCGAATAGATAGAGCTTTTCCGGCATGACCGGGCCGGAGAATTGGGCGCTGGCGTTCCCGAAAAAGCCCAACTTCGTTCTTTCGAAAAGCCCCTCTTCTTCCAGGCGCGAAGGGATGCTCCCTGACGACATCCCGGGAGCGGTGAAAAAGGCGGAGACGGAACCGTGATATTCAGCCGTCCCCTCCCTGGGGATGAAATCGAACGTTCCACCCGGTGAGATGTTCGCGATAGGAGACCGGCCGTTGTCATGGACGACGAAACTGAGCGCTTCGATGTCCGGATGATAAAGGGGCGTTCCCGTGCTATAAGGATCGGTCGCATCCATCCCGTTGATGAGATAGGAACTCTGCGTCCAGGAGACGCTGCCGCGCGAGCTCCAGAGCGCCGGCAGGCTCGCCCAGACCCCGCCGACGTCGATCCGGTTGGTCGTCGCCGAGAAGTCCTGGCCTTCGATGAGCGACCAGACATTGTTGGCCGAAGGCAGCGACTGAACCTGGGAAGCATCGATCAGAGTGCGGGCGGAGACGTCGGAAAGGTCGAACCAAAGCGGAAGCGGCGCCGGGCCGGTGGACGTCTCCAGCGGCACCAGGGTGATCCGGGCGAAGAGCGTCCGTTCCGGTTCAAAGATGACGCCTTTCTGGGAAGATGGGGCGAACCCCGGCCGGTCGATGAGGAGGTCGTATTCACCCGGCGGAATTCCGTTGAGCGCAAAGGAGCCGTCGGCGGCCGATTTTGTCTCATCCCGGAAGAGGCTGTCCGCAGATGTCAAAACGATCTTGGCCTCGGCGACCGGCCTCCCGTCCGGGTCAAGCACGCGGCCGCTCAAAATTCCCAGTCGTCCGGCCGCGGCCGCCGGACGGCCGATCGAAAATAAGCTGAGCAGCGCTACGAGGAGAACAATGAATGGGAAGGGTCGGCGATCTTTCAGCTTTTTATCTCCATTGAAAAGCCTCACTATATTCATCAATTTCCTTCCGTCCTGTCAAGAATTGACTTGGGGCAGTGGCATCGAAACCGCGCCCGTTTTCTCCCAGCGCGGAAATTGTCATTGCGAGGAACAAAGTGACGAAGCAATCTCCATGAGATCGCCACGGCGTCTTCGACGCCTCGCGACGCCCGCTCACTCCTCATACGGGTTTCTCCTGCCACTGCCCCTCGCCTTGTGAAAAGAAGACGAGGCATATGTCCCGAGCCATCTTTTTGAAAACGCTTGAGAAAGAATTTATAATGGGCCCAAGGAGGCGTCATGTCCGAAAAGCGCGATCTCATCATCATCGGCGGAGGCCCCGGCGGCTACGTCGCCGCCCTGCGCGCCGCCCAGCTCCGGAAAAAGGTGACCGTGATCGAGGAGGACCGCATCGGCGGGACCTGCATGAACTACGGCTGCATCCCCACCAAGTTCCTCCTCAGCCAGACAAAGCTGTGGAGCGATTTCAGAAACAACCCCAGGATCGAAGAAGTCGGGGAAAGGGCCCGCTTGAACTGGAAGAGCGTCCAGCAGGAAAAGAGGGGAGTCGTGGACAAGCTGGTCCGGGGAGTCGAATTCCTCCTTGAGCGGAATGGCGTCGAGGTCCTGAAAGGAAGAGGCGAACTCAAGAGCGAACGAGAGGTCGTTTTCCGCGGAGAGGGGGGAGAGAAATCGTTGCAAGCGGCGAGAATGATCCTGGCCACGGGCGGCCGCTCATCCGAACTTCCCGTCTTGAAGCCCGACGGCCTGGATGTCGTCACCCATCTGGAGGCGCTCGAAATCGAGGACGTTCCCCGGTCACTCCTGGTCGTTGGAGCCGGGGCTATCGGGCTGGAGATCGGGACGATCTTCTCCCGTCTCGGGACCGAGGTGACGATACTCGAGATCATGCCCACGATCCTTCCGGGGATGGACCGCCAGATGGCCGTTCGCCTGGAAAGACTGCTGAAGAAGCAGGGACTTAAGATATTCACTGGAATGCGCCTCGAGGAGAGCCGCCGAGAGGCCGGGGCGGTGCGGCTCAGCGGGACCTGCCTCAAGACGCAAAAATCCTTTGATTTCGCCGCTGAGAAAGTGCTCTTGGCCGCCGGCCGCCGGCCGAACTCGGAATTCCTCGGGGACGGATTCGGAGGCCTTCTCGACCGCGCCGGATTTGTCAGAGTCAACGACAAGCTCGAGACTTCTGCCTCCGGGATATATGCCATCGGCGACCTCATCGGCGGGAAACTTCTCGCCCACAAGGCCTCCCACGAAGGAGTGATCGCGGCGGAGAACGCGGCCGGAGGTTCCGGCGTCATGGGTTATGACGCCCTGCCCATGGCGGTCTTTACCGAGCCGGAATTCGCTTCCGTGGGCTTGACCGAGGAAGAAGCCAAAGCCGCCGGCGGACAGATCGAGATCGGGATTTTCTCGCTCCAGGCCAACGGTCGGGCGCTGACGCTGGAGAGTCCGGAGGGCATGGTCAAGCTCATCGCTTCAGCGGGCGACCGGGTGATCGGCGCTCATATCCTGGCGCCCTTCGCCAGCGAGATGATCCCGGAGATCACACTGGCCGTGAGAAAGGGAATGACGGTCCAGGACGTCTCCTCGACGATCCACATCCACCCCACCGTCTCCGAATCTCTGGCCGAAGCGGCCCTCAAGGCCAAGGGAATGTCCCTCCATGCCTTGAACTCGTAGGGGCGCGTCTCCCAAATAACTTGGCTTTAGAACGATCCATAAAGACGCGCCACCGCGGGGGAGTTTGAGGGGGACGGCGTCGTTCCCCTCAGGGGGTCAGCGGATGTACCCCAGGGCCCGGAGCATTTCTCTAGTCTGGTCGTCGATCTGGATCTCCTGTTTATTGCCGAGGACGCCCCGGGCGAAGCTTTCCAACTTTTGCCGCAGCGGCAGCAGCTCGGAGGGCCAATTCCGGCCGTCAAAAAGGTTGGATCTTTCCCCAGGATCCTTCTCCAGGTTATAGAGTTCATAATTATCGTTCTGGGCGGTGAGGATCAAATGCCAGGGGGGAGAGAGCAGCCCAAAACAGTCCCTGAACGCTTCCGGACTGTAGGTTTCCTCGAAAATGATCGGTTTTTTGCCCGTCTTGAGATGCAGGAGGTTTCTGCCCAGGGAGTGGGGGAAAGGCTTGATCCCCGCCATGGCCGAGATAGTAGGGGCGACGTCAAGGAGGGTGACATACTCGTTCCGGACCACTCCTTTTTGAGCCTGTGAGGGATCACGGATGATGAGTGGAACATGGAGATAGACGTCGTAGAGATAGTGAATGTGACCGAAGTGTGGGTCGCCGAAGTCGTTGTGGTATTCGCCCAGCCCCTCGCCGTGATCGCCGACCAGCAGGATGGCTGTTTTGGCAAAGAGCTGGAGCTCGCGCAGCTTTTCCCAGAGCTTTCCGATCTCGCCGTCCATGTACTCGACCTCTCTCCGGTAGCAGATCGGGACAGTCTCCCGGGTCAGGATGGGTTTTCCCCGGAAGGTGATCTTGACCTGTTTGAGCCCGGCCTTGTTCTGGATGTCGATGAGGCTGTCGTTTTTGAAAAAGAAAATCTGGTCGGCCTGGCGGATGAACCAGCCGCGCCGGAAGTCGATCGAGAAATCCTTGGGGTCGGGTTCGGGGGTGAAATCCAGCCTATCCAGCCGGCCGAGATAGTGGTCGGGCCGGTCGTCGAATTCGTTCTCGTATTCAATCCGCAGTTGGTTTTTTCCCGGCTTCAGGTCGAGCGTGACTTCGTTGAAGGTGTACTTCTGGAGGCTTGTTTCGGCGACCAGCCGGTCGTTCAGGAAGAGCCTGAAGTCCAGGGGGGAATAGGGAGGAGCGTAGGGATCGTGGGGGTCGGAATAGTGGATCCACAGGAAAAAGGGACGGCCTTTGTTTGTCTTCAGCCAAGAGTCCACCCGCTGGTTGACCTCGCCCGCTGAGAGATACCAACGCTCCGGAGGAAACGTATCCTCATAGTCTTCAAATCCCGGCTCGAGGCCGAACGGCTTTGTGAGAACTCCCAAGGACACGAACGCGGCAGTCGCGTACCCGTTTTTCCGGAAGAGGTTGACGAAAGACGGGCGGGTCCGCTTGGCGGCGATCTTCTGGCCGTTGTTGTAATTTCTGATACGGTGGGGCGGCTCGGAAAAAAAGATCGAGGCGTGGGAGGGGAGAGTGATGGGTATGAGGCTGTAGGCGTTCCGGAAAAGCGTGCCCTCCCGGGCGAGGAGGTCGATGTGGGGCGTGGCGGCGTTGGTCGGGTCGTAGGCGCTGATGTAGTCGGCCCGCTGCGTGTCGAGGGTGATCAGGATGATGTTTTCAGGTCGGGATTGCGTCCGGCAGGACGGTAAGCCGGTCAGAAAGAGAATGCCGCTGAGCCAGATGGTCCGCCGGCGGCTTTTGAAGAAGGCTGTTATTCCGATCATTTCGGACGCCGGGAGTGGCTATTATGGGGGATTGGATTTTTTTTGTCAAAAGTGATTGCCATTTCCATTCCATTTTTATAAAATGTCTCCCCTTTGCGGGATAGAAAGACATGATCGAACTATTTTTGGTCTTCCTCATCTTCGGGCTGCTCGGTCTCATCCTGATTTTCATGAACAAGCTATTGGGGCCGAGGAGGACCAACCCAGCCAAGGAACAACCCTTCGAGTGCGGCAGCCCCTACCTACAGAAGGGGATCAACCCGTTCCCCATCAAGTTCTACCTGGTCGCCTTCATCTTCCTGCTCTTCGACGTCGAAGTGGTGTTTTTCTTCCCCTGGGCGCTCGTCTTCAAGGAGATGATGGGAACGGCCATGATCGTCATGATGGCCTACATCGCTGTCCTCGTCGTCGGGTTCGTCTATGCCTGGAAGAAGGGAGCCTTTGAATGGGAGTGAACGGAAGGACGCGCCTGACCGAGGATAAAAAGAAACGTCCGCCGGCGGGACAGTTCATCACCACCCAGTTCAACTCCCTGCTCGGCTGGGCCCGCAAGTTCTCCCTTTTCCATTATCCCTTCGTCACGGCCTGTTGCGGGATGGAATACATGTCGGCGGCCTGCGCCCATTTCGACATCGACCGTTTCGGCGCCGGCTGGACGCGCTTCTCGCCGCGCCAGTCGGACATGTTGCTCGTCGTCGGCACCATCACCCACAAGGAAGCCCCGGTCCTGCGGACGGTCTACGAGCAGATGACCGAGCCCAAGTGGGTCGTCGCCTTCGGCACCTGCGCCGTGAGCGGCGGTATCTATGACAACTACGCCGTCGTCCAGGGGATCGACCGGATCATCCCCGTGGACGTCTACATTCCGGGCTGTCCGCCGCGGCCCGAGACGGTGCTCGACGGCCTTCTGAAACTACAGGAAAAGATCCAACACCAAGACCACGAATGGCGATGGAAGAAAAGAAAATATTAGAGCGACTCCGGGAGAAGTTCCCGGCCGAGGTCGAGGAGACCGCAAGCTCGCTCGGCGATGATCTGGCCGTCATCGACAAGGGCGCAGTCCTCCCGGTCATGACCTACCTCAAGGGCAAGCCCGAGGACTATGCCATGCTCCTGGACCTGACCTGCGTCGATTACCGGGGCGAGGAGCCGCGCTTCGAGATGGTCTATCATCTCTTCTCGCTGACCCATAACAAGCGCTTGAGGATCAAGACGAGGCTCCCTGAAAGCGACCTCCTGATCGCCTCGCTGACCTCTCTCTGGAAGAACGCCGACTGGCTGGAGCGGGAGGTTTATGATCTCTTCGGAGTGAACTTCGAGGGTCATCCCGACCTCCGCCGTCTTTTCATGTACGACGGGTTCGAAGGTTATCCGCTGCGCAAGGATTACCCCCTGCGCCGGCGCCAACCGCTCATTCGCTTGAAGGATTGACATGCCGACACGAATCCAAAAGCAGGCGCGACAGGACACGATGCTCCTCAACATGGGGCCTTCCCACCCGGCCATGCACGGGACGATTCGCATTATGCTGGAGCTTGACGGCGAGCGCATCCTCAATTCCGAAGTGGAGGTCGGGTATCTCCACCGCGGGTTCGAGAAGACCTGCGAGCACCGGACCTACTTCAACCTGCTGCCCTATACAGACCGCTTGAACTACGTTTCGCCGCTCATCAACAACCTCGCCTATGTCATGACCGTCGAGAAGATGCTCGGCGTCGTGATCCCGGAACGCGCCCAGTTTATCCGCGTCCTGATGTGCGAACTCTCGCGCATCTCCGACCACCTCACCTGTCTGGCGGCCATGGCGATGGAATGCGGAGCCTTCACGGTCTTCCTGTACAAGATGAAAGCCCGTGAGTTCATCTGGGACGTCATCGAACAGACCACCGGCGCCCGGATGACGACCTCCTACATCCGCATCGGCGGAGTCCGGGCGGACCTCCACTCCGATTTCGACACGGTCCTGAAGAAGGCGGTCGAGGAAACCCGGCTGGTCCTCAAAGATGTCCATGGACTCCTGGATAAGAACAAGATCTTCCTCAATCGGACTCGCGACGTCGCTGTCATGTCGGCGCAGGACGCCATCGCCTATGGCTGGACGGGGCCCTGTCTGCGTTCGACCGGCGTCCTCTATGATGTCCGCAAGGCCCATCCCTATCTTGTTTACGATCGGTTGAACTGGGAAGTCCCGCTGGGAGAACGAGGCGACAACTTCGACCGCTATCTGGTCCGGATGCAGGAGATGGAGCAAAGCCTGCGCATCGTCGAGCAGGCGGCCGTCCACCTCCCCAAGACGGCCCGCGGCCTGATTGCCGACGGGATCGAGCCCGCAGTGGCGATCAAGGAGTCACGGCAGCGGAGGGTGCGGAAGGCGATCGCGCTTTCCCCCAATCTGGAGGGATCGGAGGGATGGCGTTATCCCGATATCCTGGCGTCCGCTACGGGCTATGTCGTTCCGCCCAAGGAAGAGACCTATACCTCGATCGAAGGGTTGATCAACCACTTCAAGTTCTTCATGCGTGGACACGGCATCCGGCCGCCCAAGGGGGAGGTTTATTTTGCCGTCGAGGGCGGAAATGGAGAGCTCGGTTTCTACATCGTTTCCGACGGCACGGACCGGCCTTACCGGCTCCACCTGCGGGCCCCCTGTTTTCATGTCGTCGCGGCTCTGGAGCATCTCATCCGGGGTCGCTATGTCGCCGACATCATCCCGACCTTCGGGTCGATGAACATGATCGGAGGAGAGCTGGACCGGTGAGCCCCGAATATTCCGCGGCCCTGCGCCAGAAGATCGATGAGGTCATCGCCCGCTATCCCAAGAAGGAAGCGGCGCTCCTGCCGGTTTTGCATCTCGTCCAGGGGGAGGTCGGCTGCATCCGGGAGGCTGAAGAGCGGTTCGTCGCCCAGTTTCTTGGGCTGAAGCCGATAAAAGTCAGGGAAGTCGTGACCTTCTACACGATGTTTCTCCGTCGGCCCATCGGCCGCTACCATCTCCAGGTCTGCTCCAACCTGAGCTGCACCCTTCTCGGGGCGGAGTCGCTTCTCGACTACCTCCAGGAGAAGCTGGGCATCGGCGTCGGCGAAACCACGGCCGACGGGCGTTTCACCCTCTCCACCGTGGAATGCCTCGGGGCCTGCGAGCAGGCGCCGTGCCTGATGGTCAATTTCGATTATCAAGGCCAGTTGGACAGGGAGAAAATCGACGGGATCCTAGAAGGATTGAGATAGAGACGTGGAAGAGAAAGTCCTGACCCGGCTTTTTGGTGTGGAGGGCATCACCCGGCTTGATGTCTACCGCCGGGAGGGCGGATACAAAGCCGTGGAGAAAGCCCTGGAAAAAATGAAGCCCGCCGAGGTCATGGAGGAGGTCAAAAAGGCCAGTCTCCGCGGACGGGGAGGAGCGGGCTTCCCGGCCGGCGTGAAGTGGGGCTTCGTCCCGCAGAACGTCCCCAAGCCCAAGTACCTCTGCGTCAATGCGGACGAAGGCGAGCCCGGGACATTCAAGGACCGCTATCTCATGAGCCACAACCCTCATCAGTTGCTCGAGGGGATCATCATCGCTTCCTACGCCGTCGGCATCCACGCCGCCTTCATTTACATCCGAGGCGAATACGAAGCCATCGCCCAAAGGCTCGAAGAGGCCATCGCCGAAGCCTCCGGGAACGGCTATTTGGGGAAGAATATCCTCGGCACGGAGTTCGACCTTGATGTCGTCGTCCACCGCGGCGCCGGAGCCTATATCTGCGGCGAAGAGACGGCCCTTCTCGAATCACTCGAGGGAAAACGGGGGCACCCGCGACTGAAGCCGCCCTTCCCGGCGTCCATCGGTCTCTTCCAGTGCCCCACCGTCATCAACAACGTCGAGACGCTGTCCAACGTCCCGTCGATCATCCAGAACGGCGCCGACTGGTTCCTGAAGAAGGGCCTGCCCAAAGACGGCGGCACGAGAATCTTCGGGGTCAGCGGGATGGTCAAGAAGCCGGGCATCTACGAGCTCCCGGTCGGGACGAATCTCCGGGCCATCATTTTCGAATACGCGGGCGGAATGAAAGACGGGAAGGAGCTCAAAGCCGTCATCCCCGGCGGGATGTCGGCTCCCATCCTCAAGGCCGACGAGATCGACCTGCCGATGGATGGGGATTCCGTCGTCGACGCGGGTTCGATGCTCGGTTCGGCGGGCATCATCGTCATCGACCGGGAGACATCGATCCTGGATGTCCTCAAGACCGTGGCCAAATTCTATGCCCACGAATCGTGCGGCCAGTGCACGCCCTGTCGCATCGGGACGTCCTGGATCAACAAGATCGTCGGACGCCTGGCCGGCGGGGAGGGCGAAAAAAGCGATCTCGATACCATCATCCACCTGGCCTCCAATATCAAGGGTACGACGCTCTGTCCCCTCGGGGATGCGGCGGCCCTGCCCATTCTCTCGATCTGCCAGAAATTCCGTCGGGAACTGGAGGGCTATCTTCCCCATGCCTAAGATCTTCATCGATGGTCAAGCGCTCGAGGTCGCCGCCGGCCTGACGGTGCTGCGCGCGGCCGAAGAGGCGGGTATCCAGATCCCCCATTTCTGCTATCATCCCGCCTTCGCGCCCGAGGGAAGCTGCCGGATGTGCCTGGTCGAGATCGAAGGGCTTCCCAAGCTCGAGCTCGCCTGTTCTACTCTCGTCAAGGAAGGGATGAAGGTCCAGACGACGAGCCCGAAGGTCATCGAGGCCCGCAAGGGTGTCCTCGAATTCCTGCTGGCTGAGCATCCGCTGGATTGCCCGATCTGCGACAAAGCGGGGGAGTGCAAGCTGCAGGATTATTTCGAGGAATATGGCTTGTTCCAGAGCCGATTCAACGAAACGAAGGAAAAGCGGGAGAAGAAGTTCGCGCTGGGGAAGACCCTGATCCTGGACCGGGAGCGCTGCATCCTCTGCACCCGCTGCGTCCGCTTCCTGAATGAGATCTCCAAGACGGAGGAGGCCGGCATTCTCAGCCGCGGCATCCATTCCGAGGTCGGTGTCTTCGAGTCTGAACTCGTCGACAACAATTATTCCGGCAACCTGGCCGAGATCTGCCCCGTTGGGGCCATCACCGATGCCGATTTTCGATTCAAGACGCGGGCCTGGTTCCTGGAGAAGAAAGAGTCCATTTGCCCACGCTGCAGCCGCGGGTGCAATATTTATATCGATTCCCATCCCGGTTTCCCGCGCGTCCCCCGGAGCCGCCGGGTCTATCGCATCCGGGCGCGCAAGAATCCCGAGGTGAACTCCCATTGGATCTGCGATTTCGGCCGCTACGGGTATGCGGATCTGGATCAGGGCCGGCAGGAAGCGCTGGTTTGGAAGAAGGAGGGTCGCGATACGCCCCTGAGCTGGACGAAGGTCCTTCAAATCCTGACCGAGAAGATCCGTTACCTGATCCTCCGGCGGAAGGTCTCGCGTCTCGGCGTCATCTTCCACACCAACCTGACGAACGAGGAGCTGTTCCTGGCCAAGCGGCTTTTCCGGATGGACTTGGGCGTCGAGAAGATACTCCTGGCGGAGCCGCCGCCGGGACAGGCGGACGGATTCCTGCTCGCGGCCGACCGGACCGCCAACCGGCGCGGTTGGAAAGAAATAGGACTCGCGGTTGATGCCGCCGACCTGGCTGGGTTGGCCGGATTGGACCTGCTCCTGATCTTCGGTCACTATCTGGCCGCTTCTTTCAGCCCGGCCGACCTGAAAAACTGTCTGGACAGGGTCGAGACCAAGGTCCTCTTCGCCTCTCACAAGAGCTCCCTGGACGCCCTTGTCGATTTTGTCGTTCCCGTGCCGGTCAGCGCCGAGAAAAGCGGTAGCCTGACCAATCTGGACGGCCGGGTCCAAGCTTTCCGTCCGGCCTTGGACTTCTGTGGCGATGGAGTCCCGGAGTGGAAGGCCCTCCTGGACCTGGCCAAAGAGCTGAAGGTCGATCATAAATACTATTGGCCGCTGGACTCCCCGGAGGCGGTCAGCC
>DATKXS010000131.1:0-34113 GCA_035528895.1 Candidatus Desulfaltia sp. | reverse complement strand
AAGTACATCAAGGCTTATAATGCATTGTTCCCAGGTGGCGTTAATCCTGCTGACGGTCTCACCTATGCTGCCGGAGTCTATATGCCTGGATATGGCCCTCCCCAATCGTACATAACTGTAAATGCTGATGGTGCTGTCGGTGGGAATCAGGCTGTCGGACTTTACCTCCAGCAGAAGCCTGTTGCACCCGATGCCAATGAGCTGGGATGGAAGGACACTATCCGCGTTAATCCTGGGGAGGTCACCAGAATAGCTGTTCGGTTTGCGCCACAAGATTTTACCACGAACCCAGGACCCAGCATCTTTTCCTTTGACCCAACACTCGGCCCTGGCTATGTCTGGCATTGCCACATCCTTGACCATGAAGATAACGAGATGATGCGACCCTACAAAGTGCGAAAATAAAAGAGCAAGTTCTGTACTAGAAGACGAAGTATAAGCCGTATTTTTGGGATTGGACGAGAGGGCGATCCCTGTTTGAGGTATCGCCCTTTTTGCTAGATAAAAGCTTTTTAAAATGAGGGGAAGATTATTTCTTATGATGATTTAAGAGAAAGAAACGAGGAAAAATTAAAAATCTTGAGGATCAATAAAAAGGAAAGTAAGATTCATGAAGAAATTTGTTAAGTTTGCCGGATTTCTATTTTTATTCTTAAGTCTCATCATCCTTGGGGCAGCAGTGGCCGAGAAAAAAGAGTCGTTCTCTCCTTATGTGGATGAAGAAGGCAATATAATTCTGCCCACAGATTTCAGGTCAAATTGGGTCCACCTGGGAAGCTGGGTTGTCCCTTATCAAAGGGATCCAGGATATGGATTCCATGATGTTTATACTCAGCCTGAATCCCTGAAAGCTTATAGGAAAAGCGGCAGATTTCCAGATGGAACAGTTCTTGTCAAAGAGATCCATACTGTCCAATGGGACGACATGCCCAGTGGCCATGTGATTTTCGCTGATGAAAAATCTAGCTGGTTTGTTATGGTTAAAGAAAGCAAAGGTCATTTCAAAGACAATCCGAACTGGGGAGACGGCTGGGGCTGGGCTCTATTCAAGGCCAGTGACCCATCGAAAAACGTTTCCTTGGATTACAAAAAAGATTGCCTTTCGTGCCATGAACTGGCAAAAGCCACTGACTGGGTCTATATCCAGGGATACCCAACCTTAAGATGATATTCTGGCTTGATCGAGGTGAATGCTGAAAGGCGTTGTTCAGCTTGTCAGGGGCGCCTTTCTTGATCCTTTCTAGGAAAGGATAGGAATTTGCTTTTCTGCTGCGCTGGCTTAATGAGCGTTCCTGCGCTAACTTCGCCTTGTCCCATCGGCAAAGATGATAAATCGCAGCATGGCCGGATGTCAAGTTTAGATCAAAATAGACAAAACTCTACCCCGTGTCACACGGGTGTAACAGATTTTGCTAAAACTCGCCTAACTTGGCTTAATGGTGCTTAAAGGAAAACGTTGAAAAATCAGAGGAAAGGTGGCGGGGCCGACGAGACTTGAACTCGCGACCTCTGGCGTGACAGGCCAGAGTTCTTCCTATGTAACGCCGGTGTAACAGAAACTGCCTAATCTCGCCTAATTTGGATAAATGGAGCCTAAAAGAGGAAAGCACGCAAATTGTTCAATTCCCAGGGCAAACGAGGGGAAACAGATGGTGGAGCTGACCGGGATCGAACCGGCGACCTCTTGACTGCCAGTCAAGAAGGCAGCTAACGTTCCCAGATTGGCTGGATTTCGCACCAGAATGCCCCCAGAGTGGCGGTTCAAGGCAAAGGCATGGGGGAGAAAAACATGCTGGTGAACAGAAAACCATTCTGGTGGCATCCGGGGGCATTGAGGGGATAGACGAGCGAATCAGCTCAACCCCGCCAGCCTCTTCCTTAGCGAATTTGTGGGGGTAGGTCCATTGGCTATGGTCGAATCCTTGCCAAACGGCGTTAGCTGGACTAATCTGATGGCCGGGATCTGCGGCTTGAGAGATCAGCACGCGAGTCCGAAACCGCCTGACGGTGAACACCAGGAGTCACAGAAATGACCTTAAAAGAGCATCCAAAATGATTCTCGCAAAACCCGAAATTCTCAACCAGATCAGGAATGGCAGAATAAGAATAGAGCCCTATGACGAGAATGCCATTGGCCCTGCCTCAATTGATTTGACATTAGATGACAAATTGCGGATTTTCAATACCAGCCAGCACATCACGCAAGCCGATATCGACTACAGAACGCTGACCAACCTTGTTGACATTAGCGATGGCTACCTATTGAAGCCGGGTGAACTGGTACTTGGAATCACAAGGGAGAGGCTGACTCTCCCCGAGGACTTGTGCGGGTGGCTGAACTCACGCTCGAGATTCGCCCGAATCGGACTCATGAGTCATATAGCAGCTCCGTTCTTGGCTCCGGGGATTTCCAACAAGCAGATTCTTGAAATATACAATGCCGGACGAAACAAAATAAGGTTGACACCGGGGATGAAAATCTGCCACGTTGTTCTTCAAGAATGCCGAGGGACCGCAAAATACACCGGGGCCTGGAAAGACCAAGAGCTGTAGGGTCCGGAAGGCAGTTGCCGATTCCATGTCCCCCGCACGATACCTAACCTCATCCGTAAGAAATGGTTTACCCATAATGTGAGTTCTTTGGCAAATCGGACCCGCCCGCTGATGGGACCTATCTGCTTTTAAGCGGGGGCTTCGAAAAGGAGGCGTTTCGGGTGGTGCGGCATGGCGGGGCCGACGAGACTTGAACTCGCGACCTCTGGCGTGACAGGCCAGCGTTCCTTTCCAATTTTCCCAGACCTCTGCAATGCCGTGTGGACACGGTGTAGACAAAATCACTAAAAATGGCTCAGTTTAAATGACTCAGGCTGAAAACAAAAATCAGGGAATCCGTTTATTAATCAGAGGAAAACTGGGAAATAAGGTGGTAGCGGGGGTTGGATTTGAACCAACGACCTCCGGGTTATGAGCCCGACGAGCTACCAGGCTGCTCTACCCCGCAGTACCGACGCTATTATAGCAGAATGGGCCCGTTTGTCAAAGAGAAGATATCGGGGACAAGGGCTGGAAAAAAGTAGCAAATATTCTCGATAATTTGCTTGACCGAGCAGAACGCCATCAATATAATGGGGGGCCGAATCATGGGCTACTTTTTATTTTTCCTGCTGGCATTTATATGTGTCGGTTCAGTCCTGGGCATGATCCTCTCCAAGAACCAGGCCCATAGCGCCCTCTTCCTCGTCCTTGCCTTCGCCAGCCTCGGCGGGCTCTTCGGCCTGCTGGACGCTCCTTTTATCGCCGCCGTCCAGATCATCATCTATGCCGGGGCTATCATGGTCCTGTTCATCTTCGTCATCATGATGATCAACCTGGAACAGGGCATCTCTCCCGAGAGGAAGAAATGGACCCTCGGGCTGGCCGGCGTCCTGGCGGTCTTCTTGCTCATCGAACTGATCCTGGCCATCCGGGGGTCGTGGGGCGATCTAGGGACCACCGGAGGTGAGAGTATCGGCAGCCCGACCGAACTTGGCCGGCTGCTCTTCACTGATTATCTCTATCCCTTCGAGATCACCTCCGTCCTGATCATCGCCGCCCTGGTCGGCGCGATCGTCCTTGTGAAAAGGAAAGAGAAAGAATGATCCCGGTCAGCTATTTCTTTATCCTGAGCATCCTGCTCTTTGTCCTCGGGATCATCGCCTTTTTCATCAAGCGCGACCTCATCACCATGTTCATGGCCGTCGAGATCATGCTCAACGCTGCGAACCTTGCCTTTATCGCTTTGGCCAAGGCGGCCGGATCACCCGCCGGTCAGGTCATCGTCTTCTTTGTCATCACCGTCGCCGCGGCCGAAGCGGCCGTCGGCCTGGCCATCATCATGCTCGTCTTCCGGCAGAAAAAATCGATCAAGGCCGAAGATATGCGCCTGATGAAGGGATGACACATGGAGATGTTCTGGCTCGTCCCGCTCATCCCTGGAGCCAGCGCTCTCATCCTGGCCGTGTTCGGCCGGTGGCTTCCCAAAAAATATGTTTCCTGGCAAGCCTGCCTCTCTGTCTTCGCGTCTTTCCTGATCTCGCTGGTGTCTTTTTTCGGGCTCCTCAAGCTCACGCCCGAGAGCCTTCCTGTCGTCAAGACCCTGTTTCGCTGGATCCTGGCCGGCCGCTTCAGCGCCGACTTTGCGCTCCAGCTCGACTCCCTGTCCTCGGTCATGACGCTGGTCGTCAGCGGCGTCGGTTTTCTCATCCATGTCTATTCGGTCGGCTACATGGCCCACGACAAGGGCTATAAGCGCTATTTCACATATCTCAATCTCTTCACTTTCGCCATGCTCATCCTGGTCATGGGGGCCAACCTCGTCCTGATGTTCGTCGGCTGGGAGGGTGTCGGCCTGTGTTCTTATCTTTTGATCGGCTTCTGGTTCGAGAAGCACTCGGCGGCCAGTGCCGGCAAGAAGGCCTTCATTGTCAACCGGATCGGGGACGCCGCCTTCATCCTGGGGATCTTTTTCCTATTTCTTCATGTCGGAAGCGGCGACTTCAGGGTCATCAACGAAGCGATCGAAGCCGGTCATATCGCTCCCGCCCTAGCCACATTGGTGGCTCTCCTGCTTTTCGCCGGGGCAACCGGAAAATCGGCCCAGATCCCGCTCTATATCTGGCTGCCTGATGCCATGGAGGGCCCGACACCCGTCAGCGCCCTCATCCACGCCGCGACCATGGTCACGGCCGGCGTCTACATGGTCGCGCGGATGAACCTGCTTTTTACCCTGTCCGGCACGGCCTCCCAGGTCGTCGCTATCGTTGGAGCGCTGACCGCGATTTTCGCCGCCACCATGGCCTTGACCCAGAACGACATCAAACGGGTCCTGGCCTATTCGACGATCAGCCAGATCGGCTACATGTTCATCGGCTGCGGCGTCGGCGCCTACGCCGCCGGGATGTTCCACCTCTACACCCACGCCTTCTTCAAGAGTCTGTTGTTCTTGGCGGCCGGGAGCGTCATGCACGCCCTCTCCGGCGAGCTGGACATGCGCAAGATGGGAGGGCTGCGAAAATACCTGCCCCTCACCTACCCGACCTTCCTCATCGGCGCCATCGCCATCGCCGGCGTGCCCTTCCTCTCCGGCTTCTTCTCCAAGGACGCCATTCTGACTCGTGCCTTCGCTCAAGGTCAGTATTTCATCTGGGCGCTGGGCATCATGGGCGCGGTGCTGACGGCCTTTTACATGTTCCGGCTGATCTTCCTGACCTTCTTCGGCGAGGAGCGGCTCGAGCCCCACGCCAAGGAACATCTCCACGAATCGCCGCCCCTGATGACCATCCCCCTGGTTATCCTCGCCTTCTTCTCTATCGTCGCCGGGTATGTCGGGCTTCCGGTCGTCCTCGGAGAGAAGGCCAACTTTTTCAACCGCTTCCTGGAGCCGGTCATCCATCCCGGCCATGAGGCCCACCTGAGCATCAGCACCGAATGGCTGCTGATTCTCATTTCCGTGGCAGTGGCCCTGTGCGGCATCTATATCGCCTCTGTCTTCTATCTCAAATCGCCGCAGACCCCACACCGGCTCGTCGCCCGCTTCCCAAAAGCCTACAAGCTTCTCTATAACAAATATTATGTGGATGAGATCTATAATGCCGCCTTCGTCAATCCTTTGGTCAACGGATCGCGGCTCGTCTACGACAACTTCGACCTCAAGGTCATCGACGGCACGATCAACGGCACGGCGGCGACGACCGGGTTCGCGGGCAAGGTTTTAGGTTTCCTGCAGAGCGGTCTGGTCAAAGACTATGCCCTGGGCATTCTCCTTGGCGTGGTGATTTTCCTGGGGTATCTGTTGTTTTAAATGATGAACTTTCCGATCCTGAGCTTGGTCACGTTCTTCCCTCTCCTGGGGGCCGTCCTGATGATCTTTTTCCCCAAGGAGAAGGCGAACTTCCATCGCTATTTCGCCTTGACTTTCACCCTGGTCACATTCGTCGCTTCGCTGGCTCTCTATTTCAATTTTGACGGGTCCACCGGAGACCCCCAATTCGTCGAGAAGGCGGGCTGGCTCGGGTATGGGATCAACTACCATCTCGGGGTGGACGGCATCAGCCTCTGGCTCATCCTGCTGACCACCTTCCTGATGCCCATCGTCATCCTGTCCTCCTGGTCCTCCATCCAGAAACGGGTCAAGGAATACCTCATCTTCATGCTCCTTCTCGAAACCGGGATCATCGGTGTCTTCGTCTCGCTCAACCTTTTCCTCTTCTATGTCTTCTGGGAGGCGATGCTCATCCCGATGTATTTCCTGATCGGTGTCTGGGGCGGCGCCCGCCGGATCTATGCCACCCTGAAGTTTGTCCTCATGACCATGTTCGGAAGCCTCCTCATGCTCGTGGCCATATTCGTTCTGTACTCTTTCTATTACAAGGCGACCGGCGTCTACTCCCTCGAGATCTTCGACTTCTACAAGCTGGTCCTCAACCCCCAGGTCCAAGGCTGGCTCTTCCTGGGATTCGCCCTGGCCTTTGCCATCAAGGTGCCGATGTTCCCGTTCCACACCTGGTTGCCTGACGCCCACGTCGAAGCGCCCACGGCCGGGTCGGTAGTCCTGGCGGCCGTCCTGCTGAAGATGGGGGCCTACGGATTCCTGCGCTTCGCTCTGCCGCTCTTTCCCGACGCCCTGGAAAGGTTCCTGCCGCTGCTTTCCATCCTGGCGCTCATCGGGATCATCTACGGCGGGATGATGGCCCTGATCCAGAAAGACATCAAGTCGCTCGTCGCCTATTCCAGCGTCAGCCATATGGGTCTTATCATGCTGGCCGTATTCTCCCTCAACATGGAGGGGGTCGAGGGTGCCATCTACCAGATGCTCAATCACGGGCTGAGCACGGGCGCCCTGTTCTTGATCGTCGGCATTCTCTACGAGCGGGCCCACACGCGGCTCATCAAGGACTTCGGCGGCGTCAGCAGCCGGATGCCCGTCTTCGCCGCTTTCTTCCTGGTCAGCATGCTGTCTTCGGTCGGGCTGCCGGGCCTCAACGGGTTCGTCGGCGAGATCCTCTGTCTGTTCGGCATCTTCCAGACCAGCAAGCTCCTGGCCATCCTCGCCGTCTCGACGGTTATCCTGGCCGCCGCTTATCTCCTCTGGATGTTTCAGCGGGTCATGCACGGCCCGATCACCAACGACACCGTCCGCTCCTTGAAGGATATGAACAAGCGGGAAATCGCTTATTTTGTGCCCATCATCATCATGATGTTCTGGATGGGCGTCTATCCCCAGACATTCCTGCGAAAGATAGACAGCTCCGTTGCCCAGCTGCTCGATCGCGTTCACAAAAGGGAAAGGATTTTCCTTCGCGATAGCAGCCAGGCGGTCCCGATGATCGAAGACAGTGCCGTAAAAGTAGAGGAGAAGCTTTTGGCCGAGCGGATCTTGAACGAGACGAGGGAGAAAAAGTAGGGATGGACAGTCTGACCGCCCTCGCCCCGCTGGTTGCCATCGTTGTCGGGGCGCTCATCGTCCTTCTTCTCGAAGTCTTTCTCAAAAAAGAAAGGCGGGACTATCTCGGCTATGTTTCCCTGGTTTTTCTTGGGGCCGCCGGTTTCCTGGCCGCCTCGTCCTGGAACAAGGGGCTCGCCTATTTTGGAGGTGGACTCGCCCTCGATAACCTGGCGATCTTCCTAACGCTCCTCTTCGGACTGGCGGTCGCTTTCGTCATCCTTCTGAGCCTGAAGTACATCCGCCAGCAGGACGCCAACCACGGCGAGATCTTCGCCCTCTTGCTGCTGGCGCTTTCCGGCCTGATGATCATGACTTCCTCGCCGGACCTGCTGGTGATATTCCTGGGGCTCGAAGTCCTTTCCGTCTCCAGTTATGCGCTGGCCGGGCTGCGGCGGAATGACCAGAAATCCGGAGAGGCGGCTCTCAAGTATTTTCTTCTCGGGAGCTTCGCCAGCGCCTTCCTCGTCCTCGGTCTGGCCTTTCTCTACGGGACCGCCCGGTCGACCTCCATCCCCGAGATCATCGCGTTTTTCGGCCGAGCGGCGGGTCCATCGGTGCTAGGTCTGCTGGGAGTCGGTCTCATCGTCATCGGCTTCGGGTTCAAGATCGCCGTCGTCCCCTTCCACATGTGGACACCGGATGTCTACGAAGGGGCCCCGACCCCGGTGACGGCCTTCTTCTCGGTCGGCCCGAAGGCGGCGGGATTTGTCGTCTTTCTCCGGCTGTTCTTGAACTACTGGGATGCGACAGCCGACGGGAACACGCTTTTTTGGGCCCTCTGGGCGATCAGCATCCTGACCATGATCGTGGGGAACCTCGTTGCCCTCCGGCAGACGAACGTCAAGCGGATCCTCGCCTACTCCTCGATCGCCCATGCCGGATATCTCATGGTGGCCGTCCTGGCGCGGGATAACGCCAGCCTGGTCTTTTACCTCACGGCTTACGTGTTTATGAACATCGGCGCCTTCGCCGCCCTGATCGGGTTGAGCAAGACGGGCCGGGAGTACCTCGAGCTCGAAGATTTTTCCGGGATCGGGTTCCGCTATCCCTGGATCGGAGCGACCCTGAGCATTTTTCTCCTGTCCTTGGCCGGATTCCCACCGACCGCCGGCTTCCTGGCCAAGTTCTATGTTTTTAGCTCCGCCGTCCGGGCGGGCCTGGTCCCGCTGGTCATCATCGGCGTCCTGACCAGCCTGGTCTCGGTTTTTTATTATCTGCGCATCGTCGTTTATATGTACATGAAGGAGCCTGGACATCAGATCGATATCGAAGTCGAAAACCCCGCTCTCTTCCTCGTCCTCTTCCTTTGCCTGTATGGAGTGCTCCAGCTCGGCATCTTTCCGGGCAACATCCTGCTCATCATCAAGCAGGCCGTAGCCGCCCTCCCCTTCTGATTGCTTTCCCTGCCTGTCCGGTTTCTTCAGCCGGCCGGGCAAATTCTCATAATCTCGTCGGAATAGTGTATAATATGAAAACGGACAAATCGGTCCCTCTTCCGCGCCAGGCAGATAATTTAGAAAATGAGAGGAGCCCAGATCATGTCCGCTCTCTTTCATTATTTCCTGGTCGGCATGAAATATTATTTATGAAGATGAACATACTCTTGACCGGAGCGACGGGCTATATCGGGGGTGAGCTCCTCGACGTGTTGGGCAGGGCGCAAGACGTCGGCCTGCGCCTACTGGTCCGGGACAAGAGCAGGTTTGAGCCCAGGGGCGAAATAAGGGCCGAGCCCTTCGAAGGCAGCACCTTCGATGAAACCTCGCTCCGGAGGGCGCTCCGGGGCGTGGATGTCGCCTATTATCTCATTCATTCGATGGCCGCTAAAGGCGATTTCGAGGCCCTCGATCGGCAGAGCGCCGCGAACTTCCTGACCGCCTGCCTCGACGAGAAGGTCCGGAGGATCATTTATCTCGGGGGATTGGGCCGCAAGGATACGGCCAGCCGGCATCTCCTCAGCCGGATCGAAACCGGCGAGATCCTGAGCTCCCGGCCCAACCGCATCCAGACTATCTGGTTCCGAGCCGGGGTCATCATCGGGGCCGGGAGCGCCAGCTTTGAGATCATCCGCAACCTCGTCCGAAAGCTCCCCTTGATGACGACACCGCGTTGGGTCCGCACTTCCACCCAGCCCATCGGGGTCAACGATGTCGTGCGCTACCTGGCCGCGGCCAGAAACCTCGAAGCAGCGGGAAACCTGATGGTGGACATCGGATCCGAGAAGATGACGTTTCAGGAGATGCTCCAGCGGACGGCCCGGGTGATGGGGCTGCGGCGGTGGATTGTTCCCGTTCCCTTGCTATCGCCCAGGATATCCTCTCTCTGGCTCATCCTCTTGGCCCCGGTCAACTTCCGCGTCGCCAGGTCCCTGGTGGACGGCTTGAGGTCGGAGACGGTCGTGACGAACGAGAACGCGAGGAAATATTTTCCCCAGATCGAGCCGGCGTCATACGAGACCACGGTCCAACTGGCCGTCCAAGGCCGGTTGCGAACCTAGCCGGAGCGGCCGATTTGAGAACCCTCATTGAATTAAAATCCGGGAGCGGCTTTTCATTGACAATTTCCTCCGGCCGGCGATATAGTTTGGGCGTGCTTCCTTAAGGAGGTCGAGATGCCCAGCAAGCCGAAAAGCCCCTGCTTGCCGTTCGGCGACCAAAAGACGGCGCCCTGGTACGGGAAGGATATATTATCCGTCAAGCAGTTCAGTCGAACCGACCTGGAATACACGATCGAGGTCGCTCACGAGATGAGGATCATGGTCGAACGGATCGGGACCTTCGACCTGCTCAAGGGCAAGATCTTGGCGAACCTGTTCTATGAACCCTCGACTCGGACCGCGTCTTCGTTCCTGGCGGCCATGGAAAGGTTGGGCGGAGCGGTCATCCCCATCAGCGAAGTGAGGTATTCGTCCGTGGCCAAGGGCGAAAGTCTGCCCGATACGGTCCGGACTCTGGAATGTTATGCCGACGTCATCGTCCTGCGCCATCCCGAGGTCGGAGCCGCCGCCCTGGCGGCCAAGTACTGCCGCAAGCCCGTCATCAACGCCGGAGACGGGGTCGGCGAACACCCCACCCAGGCCCTCCTCGATACCTTCACCATTCGGGAGGAACTGGGCCGGCTCGATAATCTCAACGTCACCATGCTCGGCGACTTGAAATACGGCCGCACCGTGCATTCGTTGGCCCGCCTGCTCACGCTATTCAGCGGGATCACCCTGAACTATGTCTCCCCCGAGATCCTGGGCATGCCCAAGGACGTCATGGACGAGGTCGCCGAGAAGGGCATCCCGCAGTCGGAACACACAACCCTGAAAAAGGTGCTGCCCAGGACGGATGTCCTCTATGTCACCCGCGTTCAGAAGGAACGGTTCGATAACGATGCCGAATACGACAAGCTCAAGTCGGCCTATGTGATCACTCCGCAGGTCATGAAGACCGCCAAGAAAAAGATGATCGTCATGCACCCCCTTCCCCGCGTCACCGAGATCGCCATGGAGTTCGACGACGACCCGCGGGCCGCCTACTTCCGTCAGATGGAATACGGGCTCTACGTCCGGATGGCGCTTTTGGCGATGGTTTTGGGCAAAGCCTAGCGACCTCGACTGGACAAGCTCCGCTGATTTCTGTTCAGTTTTTGGCCGCCTTTTCGACGGCCTGCAAAACGCGAAGAAAGTTTCCTCCCAGGATCTTGCGGATATCCCCTTCCTTATAGCCGCGGCGCTGCAACTCCTCGGTGATGGCCAGGAGCCGGCCGGCGTTCTCCAACCCGGTCGGTGTGGCCGATATCCCGTCGAAATCCGAGCCGAGACCGACGTGGTCCGTATAGCCGGTGACCTTGATGACATGGTCGATATGGTCGACGACCGTCTTGACGTCCACCCGCGGGAGCGTTTTTTCAAGCTCCCTGGACCCTGCTTCATATTCGGCCATAACCTTGTTCCTTGTTTCATCATCAGCTCGCATGATGGCCTGGAAGTCTTCCGCCAAGCCGTACTTTTTGGTCACTTCGGCCAGCAGAGCAGTATGTTTTTTCTCGATCTCGGCATTGAGAAAACCGGGGTGGTAATTGATACCGACGACACCATTGTTCTTGGCCAGGGCCTTGAGCATCTCGTCGCTGAGGTTACGATGATGGTCGGCCAAGGCCCGGCAGCAGGAGTGGGAAGCGATGACAGGGGCCTCCGTCGTCCGGATGACATCCCAGAACGTCTCATCGTGGACATGGGAGAGGTCGATGACCATGCCCAGTTTGTTCATTTCTTTAACGACCTGCTCGCCGAATGAGGTGAGGCCGCAGTGCTCGGCCTTAGGGTCGCCGGAAGCATCAGCCCAATCCGTGTGCGTCCAGTGGGTCAGCGTCATCAGGCGCACCCCCGCCCGGTAGAATGCCCGCAGCATATCCAGGTCGTTATCGATGGCGTAGCCGCCTTCGATCCCGATCAGGACACCGGTTTTGCCGGAGTTCCGCAGACGCATGGTGTCTTCATAGGTCCGGACGATCTCCAGGTCGGCGGGGTTCTGGCCGACCAGGCGGTGAATACCCTCGATCTGGCGAAAGATCTTCTTGCCCGACTGGGCCTTTTCAAGGTCGCTGGCAGGCGGAGGGACGAAGCAGGCGAACACCTGGAGGTCCACTCCTCCCCTCTTCAGTTTGGGGATATCGATGTGTCCCTGGGGTAGGTCTTGGCGGAGGTCCTCGCCGTTCATAAACCTTCCGATCGTGTCGCAATGGAGGTCGGCGACGGCCGCATCCTTGTGGACGAACTCGGCCCGGAAGCGCGGGTCGAGCAGGTTCTCTTTCGACTGCGCCAAGGTGCGGATGACTTCGACATGGTACTGAGCGGCCAGGCGAAGGAGTTCGGGGTCGATAAGCTCGGGCCGGTCGCCGGGACGGTGGTACTCGGGGTGTTCGTCGTCGAGCTCACCCGTCAGGACCTCGCCGGTCCTCAGGCTCAGAGCCGTCACGCCTTTGGCCCAGAAAGCGGAGTGGTCCGAGCCGCGATAATTCACCCTCGGCTTGAGCTTTTTAGCAATTTCGGGATCCAGTCCTGGGTTGACGATGTCATAGAACCGGCCGTATTCCCACATCCCCCCGACGAGCAGGTCGGAATCGCCCAGCCCGACCATGTCCACATTCAGGTAGACGACGGTCTTCTCCAAAGGGTACAGGGGATGCTCGGCATAGTAGCGGGAACCGACGAGGCCCAGCTCCTCGCCCGCCCAGGAACAGAAGAGAATCGACCGGAACGGTCTGAAGCCGGAAGCGATGAGCACCCGGGCCGTTTCCAAAAGAGTGGCGGCGGAGACAGCGTTGTCGTCGGCCCCATTGTAGATGAATCCGTCAAGGCCGATACCCAGATGGTCCAGATGGCCGCCCATGATGATGATCTCGTCTTTGAGCTTCGGGTCCCGGCCGGGAAGGAGGCCGATGACGTTCCTGGCCTTCCGTTCTTCCTGGACAAAATGGGCTTCCATTTCCACCGCTGCGTCGATCAGGAAGGAGTGGGGTTTCTTGAGGCGAAGGATCCGGCTCACTGCGTCCTTCCAGCTTTTCCGGGTGCTATACAAAAGGTCGTCGAGGAAATTGCGGCCCGCCTGCATGACCACGAAATTCGGCGGGCACTCGCCCTGCTTTATGAACCGGCGCATCCGGCGGCGGGCCGCTGAAGAAGGCCGGCCCGGCTCGTAAAGGTCCATTTCAATCAGGCCGACCGCTCCTTTTTCGGCGGCCAGCTGGGCTTTTTTCTCCAATGTCCACTCCCCGGCGGCGGTGTTATCGAAGTCCGGCGGCGCATCGGGAAGGACGATCAGGATGCGACCGCTGACGTCGAACCTTTCGTAGTCATTCCAGGCGGGAGTCTCGGACGAGATGCCGTAGCCGGCAAAGGCCACCTCGCCGCGGACGATTCCGGAGGCGGTCCCGGAGATCGGAGAAAAATCCCGGCCGCGACCGGCGAAATAAACGCGCCGCTCGGGCGAGACAATCTCCAGGCGGACCGGCTGATCATAGTTCGACCAGTTCTTGAACGGAACCTCCTGGAACCAGATTCCGTTTTCACCGCCGGGCTGAAGGCCGATCTCCTTCATTTTTGCGGCCACATACTCCGCCGCTTTGGCGTAACCCGCAGTTCCCGACTTGCGGCCCTCGAGCTCGTCGGAGGCCAGATGACGTACGTGCTCGTATGCTTTTTCGCCGTCGGCATTGACCTGGGCGGCGATCCGTCCGCTGAGGACAAGAATGGAGACAAAGATCAGGATGGTTGTTTTTTTCATGATGGACGTCCTGGGCGATGGCGATATCAGGAGAGAATTCACGAGTCCGGAAATATATCCGGTCCCCTGGCCGGATGTCAACGTCTATTGATTTTGCTCTTTGCCTGGGGATATAGTTCCCTGAAAACATGGCCTGATCTTTTTCTCTGGACGTGTTTCATCGCTCTGGTGGTGACATCGTTCGGGTTCATCATCCGGGCGAACATCACTGGTCGTCCGGCGCGAGTGAGGCCTTTTCGTCTAGGCATCCCAGCTGGGTCCCGATAATATATTGCGAAAGTCCCTCCGTCCCACCCTGGGCGCGGCGTTTCTCCCCTAAGGCATCGCTTCTCAAGGTGTCATATTGACAACGTGCGTCTTCTGGTTATATCTTAGGATCACTTGCAGTAGAATGAACAGCTGACGGCGTAAAATTTTTTATGGCCTGAGAAAGCCGCGGCTTGTCTTTATTTTCGGGAGAGGGAGGTGTGGGATGTCAGAGGGAAAGGCGGGCAGACGTCTTCTTGGAGTTTTTATGATCTTGATACTGGTCGGTCCGGCAGCGGCTCAGCTGATCGACATCGGCAAGTTCAAAGGGGTCGAGATCCCGTACGCGTTGAAGTTCGAGGACAAGGTCCTGGAGAAAGGCCGGTATGATCTCGAGACCTTGAAGAATCCGAATACACCGTCATGCTATCTCAGGTTCAAAAAAGGCGGCAAGATATTGTGTCTTATCGAGGGGGAACGGTTGGAATATGAAGTCCATGGCATGGCGCGAATGGGAGATTCCGACATCCCGCAGAAGCCACGCTTGAAGATGAAAAGGAACACCGAAGAAAAAGTCCTCATCTTCATGGTAGAAACAGGTCGCGAAAGTCAATTTCCTCTTCTCCTGCTCAGGTTCAAATTGGAGTACGAGGAATAGCCCCCCTCCCCCCCCCCAAAAAAAAATTAGGATTGGACGCCGCGAAAAGAAGCGGTTGGAGCGGGTCATAAGCCGAATTCTGTCTCCCGGTTGCGCGGGCGGCGGTTATTTGTCTCCCCTCCGGATTGCTCCGGAGGTCCAGCAACCTACCCACCCCTCGGGACGAGCCGTCCCACTGCGGGGCTCGTTTGGTCTTGCTCCGGATCGGGTTTACCCTGCCCCTGATGTCACCACTAGGGCGGTGAGCTCTTACCTCGCCTTTTCACCCTTGCCAGAAGAGGGTCTCCCCTCCTCTTCGGCGGTGTGTTTTCTGATGAATCTCCACCTGCACCTCCATTTCCTGGTGACCGAGGGCGGAGTGGACGAGGCGGGCATCTTCCATAAGGTCCCGAGGATCGACGACTCGCGACTGACTGAGCTCTTCGGTCGGGAGGTTCTTGGGTTTCTGGTCCACAAGGAACTGTTGAGTCCCGCATGGGCGGAACGCCTTCTCTCCTGGCGGCACACGGGATTCAATGTTCATGGCAAGGTCCGGGCCAAGAGCAAACCGGACTCCGAGCGGGTGGGAAAATACATGATCCGGCCTCTTTTGTCCCTGGAGCGCCTGTCTTTCGATGAGAAGCAAGGTCAGGTCTGCTACAGGTATGGAGAAAGTGCCGGAGAGGTCGGGAGGAGAGGTCTGGCCGATTTCCGGCGCTTAAGGCGCCTCGAACGGCGTCACGGAGACAACCCCGCGTTCCCCAGCCATCCTTGACATCTTTTCGAGATTCTGCTTACTATCTCGCTCGATGATTGATGGGAAAGTCGAGCCAAAGATGCCCACCCGGCCAGCGCAGCAGAAAAGCAAATGCTTATCTTTTCGCGGAACGAAGCCTGTTTGGCGTGGCGCTATTAAATAATTTCTTGCTATAATCCAAGCATGGCCAAGGCGGGATCGGGGCTTAGGCGAAGCATCGTATGAGGTGCCGAGGGGCAGAAAATCCAAAATGTCGGAAACGAATTTTGCACGGCGAAACAGCCAGCCGTCTGAAAATATCGTTGGGCGAAGCGTTCCGGGTGGGCGCTTGGGACATAGTATATTTCAGGGATCGAGACGCGGGCAGAAATCCGGGGATTCTTTGATGGGCAGGAGGGGTCATATGAAGAACATTTGGGCGAAATTCATTTTATCGGGCGTCATCGTCGCCGCTCTAGGGCTGGGCTCGATGATTATACCGTCAGCCGATTGGTCTCAAGATAAAGCGCCTCGGATATTCTCGCTGCCCGAATTGGAAAAGCCGCGTCAAATATGTGTCGAAAACGGAAGAGCTTATATTGTGGACCAGAACGGCATCGTCGTTTACGATATCAATGACGGCCACCTTCTGAAGAAGATCGGTAAACCAGGGCAGGGTCCGGGAGAATTCCGGAGTCTGGTTCGCTTAGCCGTGTTTCCCGACCGGCTGGTGATCCGCGACTACCCCAAAATCAAGTTCTTCACACTCGATGGAAAGTACTCCAACGAAATCAACGAACCTGGCGGGATTGGATTTTATCCTTTTCTCCCCGTCGGGGAGAATTATGTGGGGTTTCCTATGGACTTTAAAGACGATGGCTCGTTGATTCCTCCAGCCGGCCGCATTTATGATAAACATTTCAAGCTCAAAAATAAATTTTTCGGCGAATTTTCTCCCGGGCCTCCTCCGCCGCCTCCTCCCGGGAGTCAGCCTTCCGGCCCAAAAACGGATTTGTCGCTCATCGAGAATTATGAAGATGCTATCGTGCAGGGAGACAGGATTTACGTCGCCGACTCCAGGAAAGGCCTCAGCATTTCCGTCTTCGATAAAGACGGGAATAGCCTCTACGAAATCCATCATGAGATCGATAAAGTCAAGATTCCTAAAGATTATCTCAAGAATGTGATAAAAGCGAAGAAGGCATCGAAAGAATGGGAAATCTACTACGCAAATTTTAATCTTGCCGTGCCGGATTATTTCCCCGCATTCTTTGGATTCAAGATGGATGGAGACCGGATCTATGTTGTTACGCCCGCTCAAAAAGGAGACTTGTATGAAATTATCGTCATGAACCTCGAAGGGAAAATTCTCGACAAGAGCTTTCGCTTTCCGATCCAACCGAATTATGAAAATCCGGCCGTGTTCAGCCTTAGCTATGATATCGAAAAGAACCAAGTCTTCTGGTATGTCTATAATGACGCCAAGGAATCTTACGAGCTTCACATCCGTTGATCGGGATTGCGGCTATTTTTTCGGCCCGATGCGGACCCAGGAGGCACGCGCGGGGGCTAGAATGTCTTTGATATAGGCGTTGATTTCTTCGAGAGTGACGCCGCCGAGCTCGGCGGGGAAGGCCTCGAAGAAGGCCGCGCCCAGGCCCAGCATTTCCAGCGTGCCCAGGGTGGCGGCCCGGGCGTCTTTTCTCTCGTTACCCCGCAGGAACTGGGTCTTGACTTCGGCTAGGGTGGCCTCCAGCTCGTCGGCCGTCAGGCCTCGGGCGGCAAATTCGCGCAGCGCCTGGTCCAGTGCGGCCCGGGCTCCCTCGGCCTTGGCCGGTTCGGTCTCCAGCGTCGATCCCAGGATCCCGCCGGATTTCATCCGAACTGGAGGAATTCTTGTGGGGGACAGTTTTTGGGCGGATGGCTATTTTGCCGAGAGCGTGGGGCAGGTGAATGAGGAAGTCGTTAAACGGTATATCCGGCAACAACAGGAAAGGCCATAGCCAGATTATTCCACGGGGAACAAGCCCCGGGCTTTAGCCCGGGGTTTTTTTGACTCAAGAATGAAAATGAATAGGATGAATAAAATGAATAAAACTGCAAAAACCTATCCGACAATTGGTGTATGTGGTCTTGATTGTGGATTATGCCCAAGATACTATACCAGGGGAACCTCAAGATGTCCTGGGTGTGCTGGTCCTGATTTCTTCAATAAACACCCATCCTGTTCCTTCATAACTTGTTGTGTCAAGAAAAAAGAGCTTGAAGTATGCGCAGAATGTTCTGAATTTCCATGCTCAAAATTTAAAAGTAATGAAGAATATCAGCAGTTGAAAGAATCTTCTTCTTACCCATCGTACAGGAAAGTCATGCCGAATTTGAATTTTATAAAAGAACATGGAATTGAAATATTCATAGGACAGCAGAAAAAACGAATTAAATTGCTTGAAGCAATGATAGAGAATTTTGATGACGGTAGGTCAAGGAGTTTTTTCTGCAAGGCGGCAACCTTAGTTGATTTAATAGACCTACGAAATTCATTAGATAAAACAATCCAGAAAATCAAAAAAGACAAGATTAAACAGGATGATGTTAAAAACAAGGCCCGAATCCTTAAAACAATCCTTAATGAAATCGCTCTAAAAGAAGGTGTAGAATTAATGAAAAAAAGGTGACATCTATTACTCGTTAAAAATATTGTCAAAGCAAGAATTGAAGAGAATGAAGGAAAGGTCAGAAAAAATAATAAACGAAAAAATCAAATCTAAAATTAACGAGGAAAGCATATCAAAGAGATGAGCGAAAAATATTTTTTGAGCTCACTCCGCTTCGCAACTCCGCATATCCGCAAACGCTCTATGAAATTCCGAACCCCGCCCCTAAAAAGGAAACGCTCATGACCCTTCGGGTCATATAACAGCAGATAAAAGGGAAATTACCCAGCGCTAAATCCTGGCCCGTGCATCGCCCGGATCTGGATATGGAAAAAATCGTCGAAATGACGAAACTGCAGCTCTGGACCCTAAAACCGGCGTACAGAAGATAAAAAAAGCGGTTGGAGCGGGCCGTAAGCCGAATTCTGTATCCCGCCTTGCGGCGGGCGGCGGTTATTTGTCTACCCTCCGGATTGCTCCGGAGGTCCAGCGACCTACCCGCCCCTCGGGACGGGCCATCCCAGTGCGGGGCTCGTTTGGTCTTGCTCCGGATGGGGTTTACCCTGCCCCTGATGTCGCCATCAGGGCGGTGAGCTCTTACCTCGCCTTTTCACCCTTGCCAGGAGAGAGTCGCCCCTCCCCTTCGGCGGTGTGTTTTCTGTGGCACTTTCCTCCGGTCGCCCGGAGTCGCGGTTAGCGACCATCCTGCCCTGTGGAGTTCGGACTTTCCTCCCCTTTCTTCTCGTTAGGAGAAGAAGAGGCAACCGCCTCGCCCACTCCAACCGTTATCTTTATACCATACTGGGCCAGTTTTTTATAGAGGTTGCTCCGGGGCGTGTCGATCTCGCGGGCCGTCTGGGAGATGTTCCAATTGTTTTTCTCGAGCTTGGCCAGGATGAATTCCTTCTCGGCCATCTCCCGGTAATCCTTCAAGGTCTTGGCCTGGCCGCCCCCGGGAGGCCTTGTTTTCGCGCCTCCCCGGAGCGGCTCGGGAAGGTCCTTCACTCCGATGGTCTCCGCCTCGGTCATGATAAGCAGGCGTTCGACGACGTTCCGGAGCTCCCGGACATTACCCTTCCAGGAGTATTTCACCATGGCGGCGATGGCCTCGGGAGAGAATTTTTTCGGCCGGAAGTTGTTCTCCTCGACGAAGTTGCCGCTGAAGTATTCAATAAGCAGAGGGATGTCCTCTTTTTTCTCCCGCAGCGGCGGCGAATAGACAGGGACGACGTTGAGGCGGAAGAAGAGGTCATCCCGGAACGTCCCCGCGCCGATCTCTTTTTTCAGGTCCTTGTTGGTGGCGGCGATGACCCGGACATCGACCTTGCTGACCTTGCTCGACCCGACCCTCTGGATCTCCCCTTCCTCGAGGACGCGCAGCACCTTCGACTGCGTCTTGAGGCTCATGTCGCCGATCTCGTCCAGGAAGATCGTCCCGCTATCGGCCTGTTCGAACTTGCCCACCTTGCGCTCGGTGGCCCCGGTGAAAGCCCCCTTTTCGTGGCCGAAAAGCTCGCTCTCGATCAACTCCTCCGGGATGGCTGCGCAGTTGACCTGGACGAACGGCTCTTTAGCCCGCAGGCTGTGGCTGTGGATGGCCCTGGCGATGAGCTCCTTGCCGGTGCCGCTCTCCCCATGGATGAGGACCGTGGCGTGGGTGGGCGCTGTCTTGAGAATGTCTTTCCAGAGCTGCTTCATCAGGGGTTGCTGGCCGACGAGCTCATAGTGCTTTTCGGCCTTTTTCCGCAGGTCGAGGCACTCCCGGCGAAGAATATTTTGGTTGAGGGCGTTTCGGATGCTGAGAAGGACCCGGTCCCGGTGGAGCGGCTTTTCCAGGAATTCGAAAGCGCCGAGCTTGGTGGCCTCCACGGCCGTCTGAATGGTGCCCTGCCCCGAGATCATGATCACTTCGGGGGCATAGGGACGCTTCCTGATCTCGGCCAGGATATCCAATCCGTCCCGGCCGGGCATCTTGATGTCGAGGAGGACGAGCTCGAGGTCGATCGTTTCTTCGATCAGAGAAAGGGCCGCCTCGCCGTCGGCGGCTTCGAGGAACTGGTATCCCTCGTACTCGAGGATCATCTTGAGGGATTTCCGGATATTCTCCTCGTCGTCGACGACCAGGATCTTGGCTTTGCGCTGGTTTTTCATGTCCGCCTCTTGAGGGGCATTTTAGCACAACCGCCCGGCCGCCGCCAACTCCAATCAGCCCTTCTGAGGAATTCAAAGGACGGGCAAATGTAAAAGGATATTACATCCTTCACTCCGGCGATTCGGGGCTCGTTGACGGCCCCCCCTGGAATAAAGTGTTTCCCTGAGCAGGATGTTTTGGTATAAAATTTGCTTCTGGAATAGAGAAGCCGATTGTGTTGAGAAAAAAAGACCTCAAAACCGGGCCAAGGCTCATCCTTAGAGCCGCCCTCCTGCTCGTGCTCGGCCTTTCCAGTACCGGCGTCCTCTCTGCCGGCCTTTTCGGGACCGGGGAAACGGCCAAATATCTCGTCCTCGATAACGGCCTCAAGGTCTTTTTGATGGAAAAGCAGAATGTTCCCCTCGTTAACGTGGTCGCCGCCGTGGACCTAGGCTCTAAGGACGAGACCCCGGAGACCAGCGGGATCGTCCATGTTCTTGAACACTATATCCTCTTCCGCGGCACGGAAGTCCGTTCGGGAAACGATGTCGGCCGGGACGTGCGGCGGCACGGCGCCCACTTCAATGCCCACACGGGCAACGACCTGGCTTTTTTCGAGATCTCGGTTCCGGCGGCAGCCGCCGATTTCGCCCTCGGCAACCAACGCGAGATCCTCTTCCGTCTCAAGATCACGCAGGAAGAGCTGGACGCGGAAAAAGAGATCATCCTCGAGGAGTTCCGCCAGCTAGAAGATGATCCGTTCAGATACGCGACCGCGCTTGTCTACCAGAACCTCTTCCGCGGCCACCCTTATGCCAATCCCCTGATCGGTGATGAAGAGGTCATCAGGAACCTCTCGGCCGAGAAGGTGGCTGAGTTCTACGGGAGGTATTTCGTTCCCGCCAACTGCGCCCTCGCGGTGGTGGGCGACTTCAAGGTCACGGATATGGAAGACAAAGTGCGCGCATTTTTCGGTGAGATCCAGGGTGAACCTCCCGCCCGGGTAAAGATCGAGCCGGCCGCGCCGCCGGAAAAGAACATTGACTTGGACGTAGGAATGGACGTCCAGAAGGCCTATCTCGTCATCGCCGTCCAGGCCCCGGACTTCAACAGTCCTGAGCAGTACAGTATGGATGTTCTCACCGAGATCCTCGGCCGGGGCATCAATCCGCTGCTTTACTCAGCGCTCAACCGGGGGCCGCGGCGGCTCATCGAAACGCTCTCCATGGCCTACATGGCCCATAAATACGGTGGTGCGCTTCTGGCCTTTTTTACTCTCGATCCCCGAAACCTGAATAGGGTCAAACGGGAAGCCGTCGGCTATCTGCGCAAAGCGAGGGAAGAAAATTTTTCGCCCGAGGATGTCCTCGGGGCCCAGCAGATGTTCGCCTATGACCGCCTGGGGAGCGCCAAAAACCAGATCAAGTACAATGCCTATCGGGCCCAGGAGAGAGGGCTATCCATTGCCGCTTCGCTCGCCCAGTTCATGATCTTGAGGGAAGGAGAGGCGGAGAGAAAGTTCCTGGAAAACATCGACCGGATGAAGTCCGGAGACCTCAGAAAGACGGCCGCAAACTATTTGAGCCGAGCCAATTACGTCATGGTCTCCATCCTTCCCAAAAAGACGGAATGATCGAATGACCGGGGGAAAAAAAAGAGCCAGGGTTGGAGCGCCCGCTTTTTTTCTGGGCACCGCCCTCCTCTGCCTGATCGGGACAGGACGGCAGGGATCGTCCGGGGAGGGCCCGGCGCAGAAAAGCACTTTGGACAACGGCCTGACCGTCATCCTGGACATCGACGAATCTTCCCCGACGACGATCCTCCAGATCCTGGTCAAGGGCGGAAAACGGGCTGAACCGGCCGGAAAACGAGGCCTCTCTTTCCTGACCACGCGGCTGTCCGTGGAGATCCCGGATTCCAGCAAGGTCCAGGAGTTAATGAGCCTGGCCACCCGGTTTTCTGTCACAGCCCTGGCTGACCACTCCCTCATCAACATCGAATGCCTGACGGAAAACCTCGATGCTTCCCTCAAAGTCCTCTCCAAGATCATCCTCGACCCGCTCTTCTCGGGTATCCGGATCGAGGCCGTCAAGGAGCACATGGAACATCAAGGCCGGATCGAGGAAGATGATTCTGTCCGCCTCGGCCATCTGGCCGGCCTTGGGGCGTTTTTCGCCGGGACCCCCTATGAAGGCTCTATCTATGGTGACAAGGAATCCCTCAAGGCTATCAAGAACAGAGACGTAGCCGATTTTTACGGGCGCTATTTCATCGGCCCGAACATTGTCCTGTCCCTTTCCTCCGACCTGCCGGGGAAAACGCTCCTCGACCTGGTGGGAAAATATTTTGCCAAGATCCCGAAAGGAGAACCCGTCTCCTTTGAGCCGGTCTCGGCCTCTGATCCGAAGGAAAGGGCTATCCATACCGATCGTGACACCAAGCAAACATATGTCTGTCTGGCCTATCGCCTGCCTGAGGTCTCGCCGCGGAATTTCGCCCTCGCCACTCTCCTCGAGAACCTCCTGGGCAAAGGCCCGGGTTCAAGGCTTTGGCCTCTCCGCACTGAGAAAAAGCTGGCCTACAACGTGAGCTGCCGGGCCACCCAGATGCAGTCCGGAGGAGTGATCGAAGCCTACCTCGAGACCGACAATTCAAAGATGGAAACTGCGAAGGCCGTTCTCCGGCAGACGATCTTGGACCTTTACCAAAATGGCCTAAGCGAAGAAGAGCTGGCGCATACCAAGACGGCCGCCATAGCGGATTTCATCCGGGAAAACGAGACGAAGAGCGGGAAGGTCGCGACCTTGGCCTATTTCGAGTCGGTCGGCCTCGGTCTCAGCTATTTCAGCGGATTGTCCTCGGAGATCGGGGCGCTCACTCTGGATCAAGTCAATGCCTTTATCAGGAGCACTCTGGCCCCAGAAAAGGCCTTGGAAGTGGTGATCGGATCGAAACCCGGGGAGGAGTGAAGACGAGGCCTACTCTTCTTCGCTCTTTCTGGCCAGCGCTTTGAGCTGCAGACCGGCGTACTCGACTGTCAGAAGGATCGCCTCGTTCTCTCCGCTCAGGACGGCCAGGATCTCGGTCTGAGGTGTCAGCCAGCGTGAGCTCAGTTCCAGGTGCCCGAGGCTGACCGCCTCTCCCCAGGCTCCGAAATCATCCTTGAAGGTGGTGTCCCGCCAATCCATGGCTTCCTCCAGGGGCCGGCCGAACTTCAGGACGAGGGCGTCCTTGATTTTCTGATAATCTTCGAGGTAAGCGTTCTTGTCGAGATACTCCGTGGTGAACGAGAACCGCGTGCGGCTCAGCTTATTGGCTGCGAATATGTATTCGATGGAGCAGTCCAGGTTGATGAGCTTCTGCTGATAGTCCATGATGTCCAGGCCCTTCGTCTTCCTTTGGGCCAGGGGCTTTCCTTCCATCTCCAGAATCTGCTTCTTGCTCAATCCCCACTTCATTTCGTCGAACTTGCGGGGTGCGTAATTGACCCGAAGACTCTCGCTCTCCTCCATGATGGTGATGGTCTTAAGGGGATCGAAAAGGAGCTCGACGGCCGAGTCGAGGACATATCCGGACTTGGTCCGCCCCGTCTTCTCCGATTTGAAACAGATGTAATACCAGACTTTTTTCATTTTTCCGGGATAGAGCAAGGAGAGGACGTGTCCCCTTTCCAGGGTGTCGACGACGGGGGACGCATCATCCGTGCGGAGATAGATACGGGCGTAGTCGGCGGAGACCCGGAGCTTCTTTTCGAAGGCTCCCATGTCTCCCGGCTGGGTGATCAGAGAAAGGATGACGAGGACCGGCGCCAACCGCGCGATCCCTTTTGCCGGGTTGATCAGGGCTGTTCCTTTCTTCATCAAGACTCACCCGTCCGGACAGAAGACGGCCCTCTGTTCGGAGGGCAATAGATAGAATGGATCCGGCCTTGAAAAGGAGCAATCCTCGCAAGGGGTGAATCGAGATGGGATTTCTTGTCACCCCTGGGGAGTAGCCGACTCAGCGGGGCCTCAGGAACCCGAAAGCTCGGCGAGCTTGTTCAGCTCCTCCCAATCCTTGTCGACTTCCTTCTGGATGGACTCGAGCATCCAGGCGTTGGCCTCCTTGAAGAGATGGCGGAAGCGTCCCTGGGGCTTGAGCCATTCCAGGACGGGCTTTTTCTCCTTGGGCTTGTAATTGATCTTGTATTTTCCGTTCTCGACCTCGTAGAGCGGCCAGACACAGGAGTCGGCGGCGAGCCGGGCGAGCTTGATCCCCTGAGATTCGTCGTATTTCCACTCCGTCGGGCAAAGGCAGAGGACGTTCAGGAAAGCCGGGCCCTCGACTTCGAAGGCCTTCTTGGCCTTGTTGTAGAGGTCCTGCCAGCGGTGGGGGCTGGCCTGGGCGACATAGGGGATGTTGTGGGCGGCGAGGATCTTGGTCAGGTCCTTCTTTTTCTGGATCTTGCCAGGGCTCTTGGTGCCGGCCGGCGAGGTGGTCGCGGAAGCGCCCAGCGGAGTGGCCGAGGAGCGCTGTCCTCCGGTGTTGGCGTAGGCGTTGTTGTCATAGCAGACGTAGACGATATTGTGGCCTCGCTCCATAGCGCCGGAGAGGGCCTGGATACCGATGTCATAGGTCCCGCCGTCTCCGCCCACTCCCAGGAACTTGATCTTTTTGTCGGCCGGGATCTTGCCCTTGTTCTTCAGGGCCTTGTCCATGGCCTCGACACCGGCGATGGTGGCGGCGGCGTTCTCGAAGGCGCTGTGCACCCACATGCAGTTCCAGGCCGTCCGTGGGAAGATGGTGGTGCACACCTCCAGGCAGCCGGTTGCGTTGGCCACGACGATCGGGTCTTCCGTCGCCCTGAGGATGATCTTGAATATGAGGGGGATCCCGCAGCCGAGGCACATCCCGTGCCCGGCGACGAGCCGATCTTCCATTTGAGCCAAATCTTTGAGTTTAACTGCCATGTTCGTTTTCTCCTTTGCTGGGTCGCTCTTTACTCTCTCAGGTTGATGTAGCCGAGCATCTCGTCCACCTTGCCGGAGTCTGCGATCCGTTCGAGCTTTCCGGCGACCTCCTTGAAGTGCTCGACCTTGATGTCGCGGCCGCCGAGCCCGTAGACATAGTTGACCAGCTTGGGGCGTTTTTCATAGTCGTAGAGCGCCGAGCGGATCTCGGTGAAGAGGGGCGCGCCGAAAGCGCCCGGAGAGGAGGACCTGTCCAGGACCGCCACGGCGGCCGTCTTTTTCAGGGCCTCGGCGATCTGGAGGTGGGGGAAAGGCCGAAAAACGCGGGGCTTGAGCAGGCCGATCTTTTTCCCTTCGGCCCGGAGCTCGTCGACGGCGTCTTTGCCCGTGCCGGCGGCCGAACTCATGACCACGATGGCGAGCTCGGCGTCGTCCATCCGGTACTCTTCGAAGAAACCGTAGGGGCGGCCGAAGGTCCGGCCGAATTCCTTCCCGACCTCTTCGATCACCCGGGGGGAATTCTCGATCCCCGCGATCTGGCTTCTCTTGTGCTCGAAGTAATAATCGGTGAAGTCGATCGGCCCGACGGTGAATTTCCGGCTGGTGTCGAGCAGCGGGAACGGCGGTTTGAATTCACCGATGAACCTCTTGACGGCGTCATCGTCTTCCACCTGAACGACCTCGGCGGAATGGCTGATGATGAAACCGTCGAAGCCGACCATAACAGGGGTCAGGACGTCGGGATGTTCCCCGATGCGGAAGGCCTGGATGAAATTGTCGTAAGCGTCTTGGCAGTTTTCGGAGTAGATCTGGATCCAGCCCGTGTCGCGGGCCCCCATGGTGTCGCTGTGATCTCCATGGATGTTGATGGGGGCGCTCAGGGTCCGATTGGCGATGGCGGCGACGATGGGCAGCCTCAACCCGGCGGCGATGTAGAGCATTTCCCACATCAGGGCCAGGCCTTGGGAGCAAGTCGCCGTCATGACCCGGCCTCCCGCTGAGGCCGCGCCGATGCAGACGCTCATGGCGCTGTGTTCGCTCTCGGGACAGACGAACTCTCCTTTGATCAGGCCGTCGGCCCGGAACGAGGCGATCGTCTCGACGATGGCCGTCGACGGGGTGATGGGGTAGGCGGCGATGACGTCGGGATCGATCTGGCGGACCGCCTCGGCGATGGTCTGGTTGCCGTTGAGGATCTTCGTTGTCTTCATTTTTTCCTCCCTTCGGCAAGCTTGATCTCTTCTTTCACCATGACGATCGCTTTATCTTTGGTGGGGCATTCCTCGGCGCAGAGGCCGCAGCCGGTGCAGTAATCATAGTTGATCCCGGTCACCTTGCCGTCTTTGGCCAGGATGGCGAAATGGGGGCAGTAGAGCCAGCAGAAAAAGCAGTGGATGCAGTTCTTTTCGATGAACTCCGGCCTTCGACCGGAGCGCCACGTCCCGGTCAGGTTGACGACGGAGTTCCCCGCATGGATGTTGACCGTCCCTATCGGAAGTTCTTTCCAGGTTTCTTTTTTCATCCTTCTTTGACCTCCTCGAACGCTCGGCTGATGGTCTTGAGGTTCATCTCGACGACTTCCGGCCGCAGTTTCTTGGCCAAAGAAACCTTGATGTTTTTCCGGAACTTGTCCAGGTCCATCAGGCCCAGGACTTTGACCAGGGCGGCGACCATCGGGACGTTGGGGATGGCCCGTCCCAGCTCGTCGCGGGCGATGGCGTAGGCGTCTAGGGAATAGATCTTATAGTCGCCGAGTTCGAGCCGCGCGCGGACGAGAGGGATGTCGAAGGTGGTGTTCATCAGGAAAATGGCGTCGTCCTTGGCCCCCTCGCCGATGTCCACAAGCCCCAATAGGCTCGGGTCGGTGACCACGACGATGTCGGGATAATAGACCTGACTATGACTGCGGATCGGCTTTTGACTGATGCGATTGAACGCCAGGATCGGGGCTCCCCTCTTCTCGGCGCCGAATTCGGGGAACGCTTGAACGTAGATCCCCTTTTCCGAGGAGAGGACATCGGCCAGCGTGACTGCCGCCGTGACGACCCCCTGGCCGGCTCGCCCGTGCCAGCGAATCTCAAGTGTCTCTTTCATTGAACCTCCTCTCTGTTCATGAATTCACTCGATGATGGATTAGCTCGCGATCTATGAAGAAATCGAGATGATAGCAGAAAAGGCTGTCAAAATCACTCCTTCATTTCGGTCCGTCCCTCGAGAGCCTTTTTGATGGTCACCTGGTCGGCAAAATCGATGTCCGAGCCGACCGGAAGTCCCATCGCCAGCCGCGTCAGTTTGACCGGATAACTTTTCAGCATCCTGGCCAGGTAGAGGGCGGTCGCCTCCCCTTCCGAGGTCGGGTTGGTGGCGATGATGATCTCCCTAAAGGACCCTTTTTCGACCCTCTGGATGAGCTTGTCCAGCTTGAGTTCCTCCGGCCCGACGCCCCGGAGGGGGGCCAGCGTGCCCAAAAGGACATGGTAGTGGCCGTGATATATCCCGGTCTTCTCGATCGAGGAGATGTTGTAAGGTTCCTCGACAATGCAGAGGGACTCGGAGGACCTCTCGCCGTCCCCACACATCGAACACGGGTCAACGTAGGTGATATTATTGCAGACCGAGCAATAGAAGATCTTCTTTTTGACCTCGCGGATGGCCTCGGCCAAGCGCTCGGCTTCCTCCGCAGGGAGCCCTAGGATGTGGAAGGCGATCCGCTGAGCGGTCTTGGCGCCGATGCCGGGGATCCGTTTCAATTCCTCGATGAGCTGGTAGAGGGGCTGGGCCGAGTCGGACATCAGAACAATCCCGGGATCTTGAGCCCACCGCCGAGGCTGCTCAGTTTCTGGGACATGTGCTCGTCCACCTTGGCCGCAGCGTCGTTGAAGGCGGCGACGATCAGATCCTGCAGCATCTCGACGTCGTCCCGGTTGACCACCTCGGGCTCCAGCCGGAGGCCGGCCAGGTTCTTCTGGCCATCCAGGGTGACGGTGACCATTCCCCCGCCGCTCGTCCCTTCGACGCGCAGCTCGGCCAGCTCCTTTTGCAGCTTGTCCTGCATCTCCTTGGCTTGTTTGAGCATTTTTTGCAGGTTGCCGAGGTCTTTCATCATTCCTATTCTCTCTCCTTTGTCCCTTTGACCGGCTCGACGGACAGAATCGTCGCCTTGAAGGTGTCCACGAAGGCCTGGACCGAGGGGTCCTTCAGGGCGACGTCCGTTTCTTTTTCTCGCCTGCTCCGGGGGGAAGGCGGGCCTGGCGATTCTGCCAGCTTGACCTTGACCTTCTGCCCGAGAACCTCGGAGGCAACCTTCTCCACCAGCCTGACCTCGCGCTGGACGGCCCCCCGGTAGTAGGCGTCCCCGCCCGGCAATGAGATTTCCAGCACCACCGGGTGGTCAATGACGAACCTCTTTTCCGGGGAAAACTTGATGTCCAGCGGCTCGTCCTTGATGGAGAACGTGGCTTGGCGGGATAGAATCGCCGCCAGAGAGCTCTTTTCTTTTTGCAGTTCGGCCAGGATTTTTTGCCAGACATCTCGGTTTTCTCCCGGTCGCGGCCGGGCCGGCGGCCGGACCGGCTCTGGCCTGGGCAGTCCCTCAAGTTTGCGCTCGGACTTCAGCGGCATACTGAGGGGCGGCGCTTCATCCCGGCCGGCCGGAGCCGGAGAACTCCCGGTTCCGGGGTTGATCTTGGCCACATCCGCCAGCAGCTCCTTGAGCGGGACGATTCTCTCGAAATGGCAGAGCTTGACCAGCAGCGACTCCAGAAAGATCTGCGGGAGGGAGGAGAAGCGGAGGCCCTGTTCTGCCTGCTGGAGGGCCTGTAGGTAACGCAGGATGTCCTCGAGCGAGCTCTTCTCGACCTCCTGCTGAAGGCGTTTGATTTCCTCCGGGTTAAGGGGGAGGAGATCTTCCACCTCCGGGACCGACTTGGCCAGCATCAGGTTCCGGAAGTGCTGGATCAGTTCCTTGTAGAAGACGCGCAGGTCATGGCCTTTTTCCATGACCTTTTCGACGAGCCGGAAAATCCCTGCGGGGTCTTGAGCCAGGATCATGGAGGAGCATTCGAAGAGGATCTCCCGGCTGATGGCGCCCAGGATTTCCTTGAGGTCCTCGTCGTGGATGACCTCGCCCGAAAAGGCCACCGCCTGATCGAGAAGAGATTGAGCGTCCCGGAGGCTTCCTTCGGCCGCCCCGGCGATCAGGCTGAGCCCGTAGGGAGAGATGGTGATCTTCTCTTTGTGGGCTATATCCAGGAGATGGTTGATGATCTCCTTCTGGGAGATCTTCTTGAACTCGAAGTGCTGGCAGCGTGAGACGATCGTCAGCGGGACCTTGTGAAATTCGGTGGTGGCGAAAATGAAAACAATCCGTTCCGGCGGCTCTTCCAGTGTTTTCAGCAGTGCATTGAAAGCTTCCCGGGTGAGCATGTGGACTTCGTCGATGATGATGATCTTATAGCGCGTCTTGATCGGCCGGTATCGGACTCCTTCGCGGAGGGAGCGGATCTCGTCGATCCCGCGGTTCGATGCTCCGTCGATCTCGAGCACGTCCACCGAGCGGTCTTCGTTGACCTCCAGGCAGAATTCGCACTTGTTGCAGGGAGTCGGGGTCGGGCCGTGCTGACAGTTGAGGGCCTTGGCCAGGATCCGGGCGACGGTTGTTTTTCCCGTCCCCCTCATCCCGGAGAAAATATAGGCTTGGCCGACGCGGTTGGTCTTGATGGCATTCTGGAGGGTCTGGACGACGGCCTTCTGGCCGACCATCTCCTCGAAGGTCTGCGGCCGGTACTTGCGGGCGTATATGAGATATGACATCGCCGTAGTTGATGATTCTCAGAAAGGAATAAAGTACTCACCATTCTAGCACAACCTGGGGATGTTTCCAAAGAGAATTTATTTGGGGTAAGCATCACCTCTTGTGTGATGAGCATACTAGACAACTTGGGAATGTCAACGCTCCCGCTCAGGTTCTTAACGCCGTTCCCGAGGCCTTTTCCTCGGCGCTGCGGAACTCCGCGTGATAGATCTTGCCGTTAAGCAGCGGTTGGCTCCTATCTAACTCCTCTCCTTCAGATCCCCTCGTGCTCAAACAGTCCTCGCGGCCGCCAGAGCGGCTTCCCTCGCAAAACACCTCGGGAAGGCTGAACCTTCGAGGTCGCTTTTCCATTCCCAAGTTATCTATCACATAGATGGAGATGCTTCCTTTTTTGGGGAAGCCGTCCCGTCGGTTCCCCCCGTCGGCTTGCGCCGTTCGCCTGTCTGAATGGGATTATGGACATATATTGTTTGTGCTTCATTTGATTTGCATTTATAATCCTGGCGCTAATTTGAAGAAAAGTATGTTTCTGGCGGGGCGGAGCAGCCTCCTGGAAATCCACCTGGCGACCGTCCTGTTCGGCCTGGCCGGATTGTTCGGGAAGTGGCTCGTCTTTTCCCCTCCCTTGATCGTCCTGGGGCGTGTCTTTTTCGCCAGCCTGGCCTTGGGCACCGTGCTCTGGTGGAAACGGCAGAATTTGCGGGATATCCTCCGGACGCAGGCCGGCCTGCTCGTCCTTCTCGGCGCCATTCTGGCGGTGCACTGGGGGGCCTTTTTCCAGGCGATCCAGGTCTCCTCGGTGGCCGTAGGACTTCTTTCTTACTCCTGTTTCCCCGTCTTCACCGTCCTCCTGGAGCCGCTTTTTTCCCGGGAGAAACTTGACTGGCGGAGCCTGTCCGCGGCCGGGATCTGCCTGGCCGGAGTCTTATTGATCGTTCCCCGCTTTGATCTGGCCGATTCGGTCTTCCAAGGAGTCTTGTGGGGTCTTCTTTCCGGGCTGAGCTTCGCGGTCCTGACCATGTTTAACCGGCGGTTGGTTCGGGATTATTCGAGCCTGGCGATCGCCTTCTTCCAGGATCTTTTCGCTGCTTTTTTTCTCCTGCCGTCCCTGATGATGATGGCGCCCGCGGGCTTGGCCGCCAGGGATCTGGGGCTCCTGGTCGTCCTCGGGGTCGTTTGCACGGCCGGTTCCCACACGCTCTTCATCCGGGGGATGCGGCGGGTGCGGGCCCGGACGGCGAGCATTATCAGCAGCCTCGAGCCCGTCTATGGGATTGTCTTGGCGTTTGTCTTTCTGGGCGAGAGCCCTTCTTTCCGAACCCTCACCGGTGGCGCGGTCATCATGGCCGCCGTCATTTTCGTCACCCTGAGGGAAGGCGCTCGGCACCGGGACTGAGGACGGCGATTCGGCTCAGTCGTTGTCTTTTTTCTTGATCTTGCTCTCGACGACCTTTTTTTCTTCTTGATGCCGTTCGGAGATCTGGGACTTCTCCTCGTCATGCTCCTTTTTCAGCCGCGAAGCCCTGACCCCGGCTTCCTTCTCGGCCTTGGCCCTCTCGGCCGGGGTGGCAGCTAATTTCTTCTCGTCCTCGATCCTTTTTCTGAGTTCGGCCTTTTCGTTTTCCTGGCTTTCGTCGAGCAGACGCATCTCCTTTCCCTGCTCTTCCTCTAACCTTTGTTCGCGCTCCCTAGGGGAGAGCCTTTTTTCCAGATCGCCGGCGCGGATCTCGGGTATCCTGGCTTCGGCTTCCTCATTCTGGAGATAGTCCGCAGGCTTGGCCGCTTCATTCTTGCGGACGGCCGGCCGGTAAATCCGGACCGTATCGCCGCTGATCCCGCTCGATTCGGGCCGCTGGCCTTCTTCGATCTCGTAGCGGTTGACCTTGCTGCGGGTCAAGTGGGCGACCTGCTCGACATCCACCCCCTGGTTGAGCAGCTGGCGGTTGCGCACGGAGAGGTTGGCTTTATGGACGGTCAGGCGGACGACGGTTCGGTTCCTCTCGAAAGGAAGGATATAGCGGCTGAAATCTTCATGCTGGAAATAACGGCCATCGATGAACACCCAGTAGAAATCCGGATAGTCATAGGGCAGAGAGCCGATCCCCACGCCGGCCACGAATTCCACGTCTGGGGACAAGGGGGCCCAGCCGATATACATGTTGCTCCAGCGCCAGGTGACCCAGGCGGGCGCCCAGATCGTTCCCGGGACCCAGAACCAGCCCAAACGTCCGTCCCAGCCCCAGCGGCCGTAATGGAAGGGAATCCAGCCCCAGTCATAATTAGAAATCCAGGTCCAGCCGTGGTTCGTCCAGGCCCAGCGGCCGTGGGTGTAGGGACGCCAGCGATAGGCCGTCTGCCGGGGGATCCAAACATACCCATAGGGTGCATATTGCACCCAGGTTCCATGTGGAGAAAGGTGTTCGTAAAAGTACCCATAATCGATGTCAGAGGGATAATCGTAGTGATCCCCTTCATAAGGCCTTTCGCGGGGGGGCGCCGGATACGATCCCTCCTCGACAGGGACATAGACGATGCAGCTTGAAATGAATAAGAGTCCGAGAATGATGACCCAAGCGTTCTTTCTCATGGCCTTTTTCCTCCACAAAAGGATTAAGCAAACAGCGTGCCAATCTAAATTCCCCTGTCGTCTATGAGGTGTTGCTGTTTTCACCGCTCATTATGTCCCAAAAAAGGGACAGGTGCAACCTCCATCACTTTCGTTCGCCCGTCGGTCGAGAACGACCTTAATGGCCCCTTGCGAGCCAAGGGACGACTTCGCGGTGTTGCCCTGTGGGTCATTATTTTAGCCGCTTAAAGACCCGCTTGACCCGGCGGAAGGCCCAGTCGAGATCTTTCTGTTTGATGATCAGGGGCGGAGCAAAGCGGATGACGTTGTCGTGGGTTTCCTTGCAGAGCAGTCCCTCTTTCTTGAGCTCTTCGCAGTAGCGGCGGGCGCCTCCGGCCTCGGGCTTGAGCTCGATGCCGATGAGGAGTCCTCGACCCCGGACTTCCTTGATGTGCCGGCTCTTGATCTTCTTGAGCTTTTCGATGAAGTAGCTCCCTTGCTCCCTGGCGTTGTCGATGAGCTTCTCTTCCAGAGTGACCCGGAGCGCCGCTCTGGCCACCGCGCAGGCCAGGGGATTTCCACCGAAGGTGGAACCGTGCTCGCCGGGTTTGAACACGCCCAGGACATCCCGTGAGGCCAGCGTGGCCGAAATGGGATAACAGCCGCCGCCCAGGGACTTGCCGATGACGACCACGTCCGGCCGGACCTCCTCATGTTCAGAGGCGAACACCTTTCCCGTGCGGCCCAGGCCCGTCTGGATCTCGTCGGCTATGAAGAGGACATTGTTCTCGGCGCAGATCTCTTTCGCCGCCTTGAGATAGCCGGGCGGCGGGATGAGGATCCCCGCCTCGGCCTGGATCGGCTCGACCAGGAAGGCCGCCGTGTTGGGGGTGATAGCCTGTCGGAGCGCTTCGCTGTCTCCGTAGGGAACGATCACGAACCCGGGAGTGAAGGGACCGAAATCGTTCCGGTAAAGCGGCTCGGTGGAAAAGCTGATGATGGTGACAGTGCGACCGTGGAAATTGTTGGAGCAGGCGATGATCTCCGCCCTGTCCTGGGGGATGCCCTTCTTCTGGTAGGCCCATTTGCGGGCCACCTTGATGGCCGTTTCGATCGATTCGGCGCCCGAGTTCATGGGCAGGACCATCTCATAGCCGGTCAGGTCGCAGAGTTCTTTGGCCAGGAGCGGCCACTGGTCGTTGCGAAAGGCGCGCGATGTCAAGGTCAGGCGCTTGGCCTGCTGCTGGACGGTCTTGACGATCCGCGGATGGCAGTGGCCCTGGTTGACGGCGGAGTAGCCGCTCAGGAAATCGAGGTATTTATTGCCCTCGACATCCCAGGCCCAGATGCCCTTGCCCTTGGTGAGCACAGCATCCAGGGGGTGGTAGTTGTGGGCTCCGTAAAGGTCCTCCAGATAGATAAGGTCTCGAGTATCCATAGGTTATTCCTCCTTGTTCAACGATCAGCGCCGCTCGCTCGATATCATAAATAGCGTTCAAACTGGCGGAGAGGGTGGGATTCGAACCCACGGTACGCCTTGCGACGCACACACGCTTTCCAAGCGTGCTCCTTAAGCCACTCGGACACCTCTCCGCTTCTAAAAAAGTGGCTTGAGAAGCCCTCAGG
>DATKXS010000130.1:0-5073 GCA_035528895.1 Candidatus Desulfaltia sp. | reverse complement strand
TTCAGATGTATTCGATCGTGGCCGGCGGTTTGGGCGTCAACTCGTAGGCCACGCGGGTCACCGAAGGGATCTCCCGGGTGATCCGGCGCGACATCTTCATCAGGACGTCCCAGGGAACAGCCGTGGCCTTGGCCGTCATCGCATCCTGGCTTTCAACCGAGCGAATGATGACGATGTCTCCGAACAAACGCTTGCCCTCTTCGATCCCGGTGCCCATATCGCTGAGCAGCACGGCGAAGGCCTGGAAAGGAGCCAGTTTCCGGATCTCCTGCTCGACGATCACGGTCGCTTTCCTGACAACGGCCACCCGTTTGGGCGTCACTTCTCCGAGCACCCTGGCCATCAGCCCGGGCCCGGGGAACGGCATCCGCTTGTAGACGCTCTCGGGAAGGCCGAGCTCCTTGGCCACCTTCCGCACCCCGGGCTTATAGAGCTCCTTGATGGGCTCGATAACCTTGAATCCGAAGCCTTTTTCCGGGTCGATCCCGATCTGTTCCAGGATATTGTGCTGCGTCTTGACTCCGCCTTTGGTTTCGATGATGTCGGGGGCGATCGTCCCCTGGACGAGGAAGCGCGCTCCGCTCTTGCGCACCTCGCGGCCGAACACGCTGTAGAATGTCCGGCGGAAAGCTTTCCTCTTTTTTTCCGGGTCGAGTTTCCCGGCCAGGGCGGCGAAGAATTCCTTCCGGGCGTTGACGATCTCCACCTTGATCCCTATCTTGCCGAAGGTGTCGCGGACCTGCTGAGGCTCACCTTCCCGCATCAGCCCGTCGTCGATAAAAATGACCTTGAGCTTTTCCCCCAGTGCCCGCCAGGCGAGCGCCGTGCAGGCGGAGCTGTCAACCCCGCCCGAAAGAGCCGAGATGGCCGTGCCGCTGCCGACCGTCTTCTTGATGTCGGCGATCTTGTCTTCGACAAACTGCTTGACGTTCACTTCACCTCTCCTCTCTGGTGTTTTTTTTCATTCTGAAATTTCGTCAATATTAGCACATCCTCACAACGGCTCACAAGTGGAAGGGAAATCGGAGATTTTTCTCCCCCTAAGGGGTGAGCCGGGCGGGCGGAAATTCATCCCGGAATCCACCCGAAGGGGCGATTGACCGGAATAGCGAGAAGACTAAGATGGGAGATGCGTCAAGGGCAAGTGTGAGGCCTGGAATAGAAAAGAAGGAGGGCCTCATCCAAGGCGGAAACCGGGTGTACAAAGGGAGCAGGACAAAAGGATTCCTCTCCTTCCTCTCCTGGCCCTCCTTCTTTCCAATTCCATGAGTCGGCCACAGTCACCTCCGATCTAAGTCTTCGGAAGCGCTCTCTCCCTTTTTATCAACACAATATCTTGTGCTTTCGTAGTCTTGAATACGACATGTAGATTGGCTTGTCAAGGATTTTTTTGATTTTTTTTCGGCCCCCCAGACAAATTCGAGCAGAGCGTTCGTTGGGCCCTAGGTCACCCTTTCTTGGGGAACCATGGGAAAAAGGCGGATGTCCGCCGGGCGTAGGCACCGAACTCCTCGTTGCCGGCGTATTTTTTCTCGAGCATCCTAACGCCCGAAACCTTGAGGAGAAGGAAACTGATGGTCAGAGGGCTGACGACCGCTGCCCATCCTCCGCGCACCGAAAGCGCGATCAAGAAGATCCCCCACCACAACGCCGCCTCGCCGAAATAGTTGGGATGGCGCGTATACTTCCACAGGCCGGACGTCATGATCTTTCCCTTGCTCTCCGGCTTCTGTTTAAACCTCTTGAGCTGATGATCCCCAACGGCCTCGAAGAGAAAGCCGGTGAGCCAGAGGAAAGCACCCAGCCCGTCGAGGACGATGAGTCCCTCCTCGCTTGATCGATTCACCAGGACGATCGGAGACGCGATGATCAGCATGAAGACGCCCTGGAGCATGAAGATCTGGAGAAAGCTTCTCGGGACAACCCAGCGCCCCCAATCCTGGCGCCACTTGGCATACCTGAAATCCTCTCCCCGGCCCCGGTTCCGGAGGAAGATGTGGGACGCCAGGCGGAGGCCCCAGACAACCACCAAGCCGGTGATAAGAACATGGCGCGCCTCGAACCCCGGCCGCAAGAATAGCGTCGTCAAGGCGACCAGGATGAACCCAAGCCCCCAGGCGATATCGACGATGGAGTTGTCCTTCAAGAGGAGGGCGATGAGGAAGACGGCGGTCATATAGGCGAAGACCGCAAGGGCTGCCGCGGCGAAATAGGAGAGCATCTCTCCTCGCCCTCGTGACCTATTCGTGCATCAGGGCGACGCCCACCACACCGATGCCGTTGTGCGCTCCCACCACCGGCGAGACATCCATGACATAAGCCGGCGGCCGGCCGAGCATGGCCTCCAGCCTCTGGGAATACACATGAGCGCGTACGGGATTCTGAGCGTGGACGATGGCATAGCGCCAGATCTTTCCTTGGGCGGCCATCTCCGCGATCATCGCCAGGATCTTCTTCATGTTGCCCTTGCGGCCGAATGATTTCCCAAAGGGAAGGCCCTTCCCGTTCTCGTCTATCGTGATGATGGGCTTGAGGTGGAGAAGTCGGGCGACCAGGCCTTTCATCGGGCTGATCCTGCCTCCGCGCACCAGGTACTTGAGCGTGGCGATGTCCACCAGGACCCGTGTCTTGGCGATCCATTCCTCGGAGAGCCGGACAATCTCGTCATGCGTCGCGCCCCGGCTCAAGGCCTCGGCGGCCCGCATGACGATCAGACCCTGCGCGGCCGACAGCGTCTTGGTGTCGATGACCGTGATCTTCTTGTCCGTGACCTTATCGGCCGCCTGGCGGCTGAAGGAAAGGGCACCGCTCAAACCGCCTGAGATGTTGAAAACGAGGATGGAATCGTAAAAAGTCGAGAGGAAGGAGAAAAGGTTTTGCATTGTGGCGACCGGCGCCTGGGAGGTCTGCGGATGCTCGCGCCGGGTCTTGAGGAGAGCATAGAACTGCGCCGGAGTGATGGTCAGCTTATCGAGGAACTGCGAGCTGCCGAAGGACAGGTTGAAGGGGATGACCTGGATCTGGTGCTCGTCGATGAATCCCTGGGGCAGGTCGCAGGCGGAATCCGTGACCAGGGCGATCGGCAACCGGCGGTCGTAGCTGGCCTCGTACTGCTTGCGCATGTCGTCGACCTTGATCTGGACGGTCGAGCCGATATCCTTGAGTTGGAAGAAGAGGTCGGCCGGCGCGCTGGTGTGGACATGGAAGCGGAGCTTCTCTTCCGAGCCGGCCACGATGGCCGAGTCGCCGAAGGACTGGACGAGGTTGCGGACCTTTGCCAGGTCCATGTTACTGCCTTCGAGGAGGGCTTCGGTGCAGTAGCGATAGGTGATTTCGTTTTTAAAAGAATGGATTTTCTGGGGGAGTTCCGGTGATGGGGCGGCGGTCTCGGCAATGTATCTCAGCCGGCCGGCGCGGATGAAATGCCAGACGCCCTCGATGAAGTCAACGAACCCTTTCGCTCCGGCGTCGACCACACCGGCCTTGGCCAGGACCTGGAGCTTCTTGGGCGTTTCCATCAGCGAGCGCTTGGCTTCCAGGAGCGAATCGTGGAGCAGTTCCACGAAATCGGCCGTCTTGGCGGCTTTCCGGTGGACGGCGTCGGCCCACTCCCGCATGACCGTCAGCATCGTCCCCTCGACGGGATGGAGGATCACCTGGTGGGCCGCCTGCACCCCCCGGCGGACCATCTCGGCAAAGGCCTTGGCGGTGAGATACTGATCCTGATGGACTTCGTTGCTCAGGCTGTGCAGAAATTGGGCGAAGATGAGGCCGGAATTCCCCCGGGCCCCGGTCAATGCGGCGTCGGCGATCGACCGGAAAGTCCCCTTCAAGGATTTGCCGACCACGGCCGTCTCGGCGATCGAACGCATGGTCGCGGCCAGGTTCGTCCCCGTATCCGCGTCGGGCACGGGAAAGACGTTGATCCTGTTCAGGTAGTCCTTGTCCTGGATGACGGCGTTGCCGCCGGCCAGGAAGGCGTAGTACAGCCGCCGGCTGTTGAGATAACGGATCTTCATCGCTCGTTCTCGCCTCTTCGCTTGTATCCGGCAGTTTCCCTTATTTTATCCAAAATGTCAAAATTATTCTACTGTCCCGATAAATCCCAAAATTGCCGTTAGGAATACCCTATCCCTGTCATCGCGAGCACCCATTGGGTGCGTGGCGATCTCATCGAAATAAACTGAGATTGCTTCGCTTCGCTCGCAAAGACAGTTTTCTATCGGCAATTCTGGGATAAATTCTATAGTTTAGATAGAAACAAGACAGCCGCCGGCTCCTATTTCGGGTGGCCGTTCCCGTCGGCCTCGAGCTCGTAGGCCTGCCGCCGCGAGAGCACCCAGGGCTTGTCCCAGGGGATGATGACCCGGCCGTTCCAGTAGTAGGCGCGGAAGGCGGAATTTTCATCGTGGGAGATGGTCGCGCAGTAGAAGGAATTTCCGCCGCCGAGCTCCCTCCTCATGAACCGGCGGGCGCGGCGGAAGGAGCGGAAATTCTTGCACCAGACCTGGTAATCCGTGAAGTCCGAACAGAGGCAAACCTCCCAGCCCTTGGCGCCGGGCATCAGACCCCTCCCCCGGTCAGAACAAACGCTTTCATCCGCACACCCCGTCCTCCAGAAATGCGGTCCCGACGAAACAGCGTATCGCCGGTCTCAAATCCAAGGCAACGAACAACCCAATTCTACCCTCTTCTCCGGAAATGCTCAAGTCCCCGGCTCCACCTTCTCTCACACCCTCTCCCTTTGGAGGCCGTGTCGCAATGACATTGCGACACAGTCTCTTGATGGGAGGGCACGCAGGGCAAAGATGAAGCAGCTACGCGATAATTGACCGCGCCAAAGGAAAAAGATATAAGAGTAAAGGGTGTTTCGATGAAAAAGCCGACGCTCTTCCTGCTCGTCCTCTTGATCCTATCGCCCCTGTGCTGTTCCGGCCCTCAGGCTACGTTATCCGCCGCCCAGGAAAAGCAGAACGGGATCTCCTACGCCTGCTGGTGGCCGGGCCTATATTCCCTGCCGGACTCGGACATCTCGCTCTCCCAGCTCGCCGAAACAGGCGCCGGCTGGATCAG